>DATGDQ010000129.1:0-3677 GCA_035310785.1 Gemmatimonadaceae bacterium
ACTTCGGGTGCGCGCAGCAGTGATTCCGCGTTGTCCTTGTTGACGGAGCCTCCATACAGAATCGGGATCTCCGCGTTCCTGCTCTCCACCACATCACGCAGCGTTCGGCGAATCGCCGTGTGAACGACCGTCGCATCCTCCGGAGTTGCGGTGCGCCCCGTGCCTATCGCCCACACCGGCTCGTACGCGACCGCGATGCGCGCCACCTGTGCGGGCGTGAGACGGCTGATTCCCGCACGGAGCTGTCGCAGCACGACCGCCTGCGTCGTGTTCCGGTCGCGCTCCTCGATCTTTTCGCCGACGCAGAGCACGACCGTCAGCCCTGCCTTGAACGCCGCCGCGCATTTCTTCGCGGTGATCTCATCGCCTTCACCGAAGAGATGCCTGCGTTCCGAGTGCCCGACCAACGCAATGGTTGCCCCCGCATCGCGAGCCATCGGTGCGCCATTCTCGCCCGTGAAGGCGCCCTTCTCTTCCCAATGAATGTTCTGAACGCCGAGCATGATGTCGGGACGATCGCGGATGGCGAAGCCTGCCACGACGAGGGAAATTGCCGATGGAAAGAACATCACCGTGCGATCTTCCGCCGGCGGAAAGGCCTTGAGGAAGGTCTGCAGATACGAGCGCGTCTCCTGCGGACCCAGATTCATCTTCCAGTTTGCCGCGAACACGGGCTTCTTCATGCGTGACCCCGATCCTCGAGCGCCGCAACACCCGGAAGCTCCTTCCCCTCGAGGAACTCGAGCGACGCGCCGCCGCCGGTGGACACGTGACTCATCCCGGCTGCGAGTCCGAGCTGCTCGACGGCCGCGGCGGAGTCGCCGCCGCCGACGATGGTCGTGGCACCGCGCGATGTCGCATCCGCGAGGGCCAGCGCGACGGCCTTCGTGCCGCCGTCGAACGGCGGCTTCTCGAACACGCCCATCGGGCCGTTCCAGAGCACCGTCTTCGCGCGCGCGATCTCGTCGGCGAATTTCCTGGCGGACTCGGGTCCGATGTCGAACATCGCCTGATCGGACGGAATCGCCTCGCGGGCGACCGCCTTCGCGGAGCCGCTGTCGTCGAGCGACGGCGCGACGAGCGCGTCATTCGGCAGCACGAGCTTCGCGCCCGCGCGTGCGAGCAGAGTCTTCGCCATCTCGACGCGATCCGGCTCGACGAGTGACTTTCCCGTCTCGAGCCCCATCGCCTTGAAGAAGGTGCACGCCATGGCACCGCCGATGAGCAGCTTGTCCACCTTGGGCAGCAGCGCTTCGATGACATCGATCTTGCCCGAGATCTTGGCGCCCCCGAGAATCGCGACGAACGGCCGTACGGGTGCCTGCAGCGCGTCGCCGAGATACGCGAGCTCGCGCTCCATGAGCAGCCCCGCGACCGCAGGGTGGAGATAATGCGCGACGCCTTCCGTGGACGCGTGTGCGCGGTGCGCCGAGCCGAATGCATCGTTCACGTACACGTCGCCCAGCTCGGCCAGCGCGCGCGCGAGACGCTCCTCGTTCTTCTCCTCGCCGCCGAGGAAGCGCGTGTTCTCGAGCAGGAGCACGCTGCCCGGGCTGGCGCCGTGGGTCGCGCGAATGGCCTCGTCGCTGTCGGTCGTCTCGACGAAGGTCACCGGATTGCGCAGCAGCCTTTGCAGATGACGTGCAACGGGCTCGAGAGTGAACTCGAGATCGGGCTTTCCCTTGGGCCGGCCGAGGTGAGAGAGCAGCACGACGGCTGCGCCGCGTGCCAGCAGCGCCTCGATCGTCGGAAGCGCCGCGCGAATGCGCGTGTCATCGGTGACGCGATCGCCTTCGATCGGCACGTTGAAGTCCACGCGCACGAGCGCGCGCTTGCCACGCAACTGTGCGTCGGTGAGATCGCGAATCGTCTTTTTGGGCATCAGGCGGAAGGATCGACTCGTCTCGAATGGATCCAGAACGACCACACGATGGCGGCCGTTCCGGCGAGCATGATCAGAATGGCGAGTCGCGACATCTGCCAGTACGTGTCGAAGTAGCGCATGGCGGCGATGCCCTTTGGAATGGCGAGCTGCTTCGTCGCCAGATTGTGCATGCCAAACCATGCGTACGCGTACAGCCCGGCGCCCGCGAGCAGTACCAGCACGGAGACAACGTCGCGCGTGCGATCGGCGCGCGTGGGCTCGCGGCTCACAGCCGCGCGCCGATGAAGCGAAGCAGGTCCACGCAGCGAGAGGCGTATCCCCACTCGTTATCGTACCAGCCGCACACCTTCACCAGCGTTCCATCGATGACGTTGGTCGTCTTCGCGTCGAGTGTGCAGGAGTACGGATTGCCGGTGAAGTCGACCGACACGAGCTCCTCATCCGTCACCGCGACGATGCCCTTGAGCGGGCCGTCGGCGGCAGCGCGGAACGCGCCGTTCACGGCGTCGATCGTCGTCGCGCGCTCCACCTCGACCACGAGGTCCGTGAACGACACGTCCGGCGTGGGCACGCGCACCGAGATGCCGTCGATCTTGCCCTTCACTTCCGGGATGACGAGCCCAGTCGCCTTCGCCGCGCCCGTGGTCGTCGGGATCTGGGACAGCGCGGCCGCGCGCGCGCGACGCAGATCCTTGTGCGGAAGATCGAGAATGTTCTGATCGTTGGTGTAGCTGTGGATCGTCGTCATCGAGCCGTGACGGAAGCCGAAGCTGTCGCGAACGATCTTGACCATGGGCGCCACGCAGTTGGTGGTGCACGAGGCGTTCGAGATGATGTTGTGCTTCGCCGAGTCGTACATCTTCTCGTTCACGCCGAGCACGATCGTGATGTCCTCGCCCGTCGCGGGAGCGGAGATGAGCACCTTGCGTGCGCCGCCGTCGATGTGCTTCTTCGCGTCCGCCGCCTTCGTAAAGCGACCCGTGGACTCGAGCACGACGTCGACGCCGAGCTTCTTCCACGGCAATGCCGTCGGGTCCTTTTCGGAGAGGACCGCAATCTCCTCCCCGTCGATCTCGATCGCGCCGCTTCCGGCAGACACCTCACCGTCGTAGATGCCGTGCACCGAGTCGTACTTGAAGAGATGCGCGAGCGTCCTCGTGTCCGTGAGATCGTTCACCGCGACCACGGTGACGTCGGCGACGCTCTGCTCGCGAAGCGCGCGCACCACCTGACGGCCGATGCGGCCGAATCCATTGACTCCTACGCGAATTGCCATTCCTCGAAGCTCCTGTCAGAGTGCACGGTCGCCGGCCGCAGGCGCCCGTCCAAAAGTCACGATGCTGATGATTCGCGCGCCGCTCTCGAAAAGTGTGGTCGCGCATTCGGAAAGTGTCGCCCCGGTAGTGACGACGTCATCCACCAGCACGACATGAGCGCCTTTCAGTCGCTCGCGCGCGTGCTGCGAGGCACGAAACGCGCCCGAAACGTTGTTCCGCCTCTCCTCCGGTGTCAACCGTGTTTGCGTCGCGGTTGCTCGCGCGCGAACCACGCAATCGGAGACGAACGGGATTTTCCAGCGGGAGGCCAGTGCGCGTCCGAGCAGCGCACTCTGGTTGAACCCGCGCTCGCGCTCGCGCGCGGGCGCGAGCGGCGTAGCCACCACCATCGATCGCTCGAGCACGACGTCGCGTGGCCAGGCCAGACGCGCCATCCGCTCGGCCATCCCGTCGGCGACGCCGGACCACGCGCCGTACTTGAGCGCGTGCACGATCGCGCCGGCGGTGCCGCCGGG
>DATGDQ010000130.1:0-16801 GCA_035310785.1 Gemmatimonadaceae bacterium
GTGCTCCCGCTCCCTCCGATCTCCGTGTCGGCACCGGAATGGTGGCAGGATGCGCGCGATGGACTCCCGGCCGGCGGAGATGCCTCCGGGATCAAGTGGCTGCATGCGGGTTATCGCGTGATCGCGCGTCCGACACGCGACGACAGCGCTCTGCTGTCGCTGGTGGACAGCGCGGGGCGCGAATGGCGCATTGCGGCTCTGCCTGCGTTGCCGCGCCGCATCTTCTGGGTCGACAGTGCGAGCGCGGACAGTGCCACCAGGCACGCGCTCGCGCGCGCGTTCGACGAGGCAGCGCTCTACTCCGAAGACGTGCGCGCGACCTCGGCACACGTGCGTCGTCGCACGCGCCCGGTTCAGCTCCGTCTCGCTGCAGATTCGCACGTTCGCGATCGCGTCGCCCCCCGTCGCGGTCGCAGTCTCCCGACTCGCACGAGGCTCTCGCCGTGACCGCATTCGCCAAGACCCCCCGTCAATCCGAGGCAGTCATCGCGGATCTCATGATGCCGCAACATGCCAACGGGCTGCGCGTCCCGTCCGTGTTCGGCGGCGTGATCATGAGCATGGTCGACCGATGCGCTGCGCTCAGCGCCATGCGGCACGCGGGGGGCCAGGCCACCACCCTCTCGATCGACAAGATTCTCTTCAAGGAGCCCATCTGGGTGGGCGAGCTCGTAGAGATCCGTTCGCGCGTGGTCTTCGTGGGCAACACCTCGATGGCGGTGCTGGCCAACGTGTATGCGGAGAACATCGCACAGGGCAGCCGCCGGCATGCCAACGAGTGCTGGCTGACGTTCGTGCATCTGGACCAGGATGGGAAACCGGCTGCGGTGCCTCGACTTACACTCGAAACGGCCGAGGATCGCCTGCTCCAGGAGGTAGCCGAGCGGCGCCGCGCGCAGTCGCTCGCGGAGCGCCGCTAATCGCGAGCTGCGTCAGCGATTTTCGATGTCGCGCTCGCCCGGCACGTGGCGCGTGGCGCGGCCCTCTCCCGGGTGAGCCTTCGCCTCGTTGAACCGGTTCCCCTTCAGCCGCAGCTCCAAGATGAAGGCAGCAAACTGCTCTGGTGACTGCTCGTCTGCTATCGACGGCACCAGTCCCTTGACCAGCGTCATGCGCTCGGCGAGGGTCAGACGGTTCGCGTGATCGACCAATCGGCGGAGCTCGGGGTGATTCATCCAATCGGTACTGCTGCTCGTGGTCATCCTGTGCTCCGGTTCGTGGAGTTGAGGGCCAGCGGCCGATGTTCTGAAGCACGATGTCTTCATGCTCCATGCCCGCTCAAGTTACTCCCTCGGGACGTCCCTTCGCGCCGCGCAGTGGGCGCCGAGCGTGCCCCTTGCCGTGCGAGCCTCGCGCGGCGCAACATTCCGTCGATGAAGAAGAGCTTCACCCTCTCCGAAGCCAACCGAACACTCCCGCTCGTCAGCCGCATCGTTCGCGATCTCGTCCAGCGCTACCCCGCGTGGCGCGATCTCGTGGATGAGTTCGAGCTGCTGACGTCCAGTCAGCGTGTGGACGATCCCGATCCGCGTGTCGCTGATCTCGAGCGACGGGTCACGGCACTTGCCCGGGAGATCGACGGCTACATCATCGAGCTCACCGAGCTCGGCGCAGTCGTTCGCGAGCCGTACGACTCGGGGCTCGTCGATTTTCCGGGCAGTCACGACGGCCGCGCGATCTTCTTCTGCTGGCGATTGGGCGAGGAAACCATCGAGCACTGGCACGAGCGGAACGGCGGATTCGCCGGCCGCCAACCGATCGACGCACTGGAGTTCGCGGATAGATGACAGCAAGTACACGACGCTATACGGGGCCGGACGGCACGAACTGGCTCGTGCAGGTGATGCTTCCGGGCGCCACCAACGCCATGATCGTCTTCGAGCATCCCGATGGTGGGACGTCGCGTCGCGACCGCTACAACTGGGTGAACATCGCGGGACCGGGTGCGCGCAACGTAACCTCCCGAGCCGATGCGACCGCGGTACTGCGCGAGCTCACCGATGCGCAGATCGCCTTGCTGTTCCGCCGCTCGATGCCGATCAGCGCCGGCGCGAACTAGCCGGATCTTCGGCGGCGCACCCGGCTGCGGCGTCCATGCGCTCGTCGGGGAAGGGAATGTCGATCTCCATCCCGTCGCGCGCGAGCACGACCTCATCGAACAGCTCACGCGCCTCGCGCAACAGGTCCCCCGGATCGCGCGAGTAGCGGGCGGAGAAATGCGTGAGCGCGAGACGCCGCACTCCCGCGGCGGCCGCGACGCGCGCGGCCTCGCGCGCCGTCGAGTGCCCCGTCTCGGCGGCTCGCACGGCCTCCTCATCGGCGAAGGTGGCCTCGTGGACGAGCAGGTCCGCTCCGCGCGCCGCCTCGATCGTCGCCTCGCTTGGACGCGTGTCCCCCGTGATCGCGAGCGAGCGCCCGGCGCGCCGAGGACCCACGAGCACGCGCGGCTCGATCACGCGACCGTCCTCGAGCGCCACGCTCTCGCCACGGTGGATTCTTCCCCACAGCGGCCCCTCGGGAATGCCGAGCGAGCGCGCGAGATCCGGATCGAAACGCCCCTTGCGATCCTCCTCCACGAGCGAGTACCCGACGGAGACTTCTCCCGAATGCACGGTGGGGAAGGGCACGATCGAAAAGCCCTCGCGTGCGAGCCGCTGTCCCGGCGCGACCTCGATGATCTCGACCGGAAACCCGACGCGATCGACGCCGAAGTGCGCCGCGCCGCGCAGCACTCGTGCGGCTCCGCGCGGTCCGAACATTCGCATCGGCTCAGTGCGCCCCTGTAGGGCCAGCGTGCGAAAGAGGCCGATCACGCCGATGATGTGATCGCCATGAAAGTGCGTGAAGAACACGTCGCTCAACGCGAACGAGATGCCGTAGCGCATCATCTGCCGCTGCGTTCCCTCTCCGCAGTCGAACAGCAGGGTCTCGCCCTCGCGGATCACCGCGATGGAGGAGACATTTCGCTCGACCGTCGGGCGCGCGGCGCTCGTGCCGAGAAAGCGTACGCTGAGAGACATGATCCGGAATATACCGTGTTCGGTATCGCGCGCGGGCTCGCGAAACTACACAATTAAGGGCCGCTCTGGCACCTGCTCTGCAACCTTCCGCACGGCTCGCGGGTTATGTCGAGGGCCTCGCGGTTCTTGCTGTCCTACGCTCACCATCGTAAGCCGGCGGTTACGAGAATGATGTCGTTTCGCTCACTTGGCATGGGAATGAGCGCGCGTCCTCGCGCGAGCGACGCCGCATCGAGGGTCCGTCGTCTGCCGTACGATTCGCTGCGCGTCCGGCGAGATCAGCCGAGCGAGCCGGAGACGGCTCGGCTTTCGGCGTGGAATCTGTCGCCGCGAGCCGTCGTTCTCCTGATCATTGTCGCGACGCTGCTCGGGCGAGTCATTCTCGCCTCCACGATCGGGCTCGGGGTGGACGAGTCGTATCAGGTGGCCGTGTCCCGGCCCCTCTCGCTCAGCTACTTCGAGCATCCACCGCTCGCCTTCTGGATTCCGGGGATCGTCGCATCGCTCTCAGGAGGCATGAACGGGCTGTTGCTTCGGCTGCCGTTCATACTGCTGTTCGCCGGCACGACGTGGATGATGTATCGGCTCACCGCGCGACTCTTCGACGAGCGTGCAGGTGCGATCGCGGCGTTCATCCTCAACGTGACGCCGGTACTGAGCGTGAGCTCGGGTGGGTGGGTGCTGCCGGACGGGCCGCTCATGTTCTGGATGCTCGCGTCGGCGCTTTGCCTCGAGCGCGTGGTGCTTCCGACCCGTTCGCCGCGGGACGATGCTCGCTTCCCGATGCTCTGGTGGATCGCCGCGGGCGCGTGTGCGGGGCTCGCGATGCTGTCCAAGTACCACGGCATCTTCGTTCTTGCGGGCGTGGGGCTGTTTCTGATCACGAACAGGCGCGCGCGCGGCTGGCTGCAGCGTCCCGAGCCGTACCTCGGTGTGCTCGTCGCGATATTCGTGTTCTCGCCGGTGCTGATCTGGAACTCGCACCACGACTGGATATCGTTTCGCTTTCAGGGCGGACGCGGGTCGCAACACGGTCTCCACCCGTTGCCGTTTCTTCAGAACATTGGCGGGCAGCTGGGATACCTGCTGCCGTGGATCGGGATTCCGCTCGCGTGGGTTCTGGGGAGTGTGGTCATTGGGAACGTCCGCGCGGGTTGGCACCGCGTGACCCGCGCTCGCGTGCGCAATGCCGGCGTGCGCCGCATCGAGGACACTCGCACGCACGCGTCGCGCTGGTGGCTCGCGTGCCTCGCCATCGGTCCGATCGCGGCGTTCACACTCGTCGCATTGGGAGGCCATCGCGGGCTCCCGCACTGGCAGGCGCCGGGATGGCTGATGGCGATTCCGCTGCTCGCCGAACGAGTGGATGTGCGTCTCGCGCGCGGCCCGATGCACAGACGGCGTGCCACGCGCGCGTGGCTGATTGGATCGGCCATCGCGTTCGTTCTCGTGATCGCCGTACTCGCCTCGGAGACATCACTCGGCTGGGCGAATCGTGTCGCGCCATCGCTGTTTGCAAATGGTGATCCGTCGCTCGAATCGCTCGACTGGCGGGATCTCCGCACCACGCTCGCGCCGATGCTCCGGGCGTCCGGTGGCGTCGCACATGCGCGACGCGACGCCCGGCCATTCGTCGCGGCCACCAACTGGATCGACGCGGGGAAGCTCACGTACGCGTTGAACGGCGAGGCGGACGTGGTCTGTCTGTGCACCGAGCCGCATCACTTCGCGTTCGTGCGAGACGAGCGCGCGTATCTCTCGCGAGATGCGATCATCGTCGACCGCCCGGGCAGGCGACCGGATGCGTCCGCGCTCCTGTCCAGATATTTCCGCTCGATCGAGCCGATCGGCACCACGGTGCTTCGGCGGAACGGCGCGCCCGCGCTGACGCTCGTGCTCTACCGCGGCGACACGCTCGTCTCGGACGTTCCCTCACGCCAGCCCTGAGCGGTGTGCCTCGCCATGATTTCTGCGTGGCGAGCCGAATCGATGTTTCCACCGCTCAGCACCACCGCCACCGGTCCTTTCGGCCTGTAGATCTTCTTCTGAAGAAGTGCCGCAACGCCCACCGCGCCCGAGCCTTCCACGACGAGCCCTTCCTCTCGCGAGAGCCACGCGATCGCCATCGCGATCTCGTCCTCGGTGACGATCGCGAGCACGTCGAGCGAGTGCTTCCCGATGTCGAGCGCGAGATCGTCGATGTCGCCCGACAGTCCGTCGGCGAGCGTGTTCTCGTGTGACACATGCACGAGCGTTCCGGCTTCGAGTGCGCGTGCCATGGCATCGCTGCGAGTACCCTGGACCCCGACGATGCGCACGGCCGGCGCCTCGGCCCGAAGCAGGGATCCGAAACCGGCGAGCAGCCCGGCGCCGCCGACTGGCAGAATGATCGTGCGCACCGCTTCGAGGTCCTGGAGAATCTCGAGCGCGGCGGTGCCCTGACCGGCAATGACATCCCTGTCCCCCGTCGCGCTCACGAACGGCACGCCTTCACGATCGGCGTGCGCCATCGCGAGCGTGAGCGCATGGTCGTAATCGGGTGATGAAGCATCGACCTTGGCGCCGAGCGCGATGATGCCGTCGCGCTTCACGGCGGGAGCCGTGGAGGGGATGTAGAGCATCGCCGGAATGCCGAGCGCCCGGGCGGCATAGGCGACACCGAGCCCGTGATTTCCGGCGGATGCGGCGATCACGCCGCGCGCACGTCTTTCGGCCGGGAGGGAGGCGAGCGCATTGTAGGCGCCGCGCAGCTTGAACGAGCCGGTGATCTGCTCGCACTCGAGCTTGAGGAACACGTCGGCACCAGCGAGCTCCGAAAGCACGGCCGATCTGCGCAGGGGGGTACGACGCGCCACGCTGCGAATGCGTTCCGCCGCGGTGTGAACGTCGCGGGATCGGAGGTCGGAGAACATCGCGCATCGTATTGCAATGGCGCACCCATTGCAATGTGACGCTCCGACTGATCATGCGTCCTAATGACGTAACTGTAGTGCGCTTGCCCGCTTGGCCCTCCCGGATTAGCTTTGTCTGCGTGAGGGGAGCCCCGAGCGATCGGGGCTTTTGTGATAGCGCGATGGGAGGGAGCAGGTCCCGATGCGTTCTTCACGGGGGGCTGTAGCTCAGCTGGGAGAGCGCTGCATTCGCATTGCAGAGGTCAGGGGTTCGAGCCCCCTCAGCTCCATATAGAGCCGGAAGGGTCGGCTCAAACGGGTTTCGCGAGTGGTTTGCGCCCTGGTCCGGTAGGACGGATAGTTCCAATGGCCAGGTGTCGCACCACCGCGATTCGGTGATTGCCCGCCGCTGTTCGGTAGGACGCAGAGTTCCAATGACGGCGCGCGTGGCATGGCGCAGAGAGAAGGACCAACGCCCGGCGAGATCGCTCGCTGGGCGTTCGTACATCCAGCGCAGTCATCCCGACCTCGCTACGTGCCAAATCGCTTCACGAGCCAGTCGACGATCTCGCCGATGACTTGCGGCTCCATCTGCACCGGCTGGGGCAGCTTCACATAGTCGCCCGGATATCCGTTGGTGTCGTGAACGAACAGATGGTCCACGTTCGGCACGACGTGGCCGCTCACGTCGGGATTCCCCGACGCCTTGAATGCCGCAATCCACTCCGGAACCTGAGCCGGATCGGCCTGCTTGTCGTACTGGCCGGTGAGGATCAGAATCGAAGGCGTCTTCACCTTGCGTGCGGTGGCCGTCGGGTCGTAGGCCATGATCGTGCCCATGTACCGGTCTACTCGCGCGATGGAGTCGAGGAGGTGCGGCACCGCGGCCACGGCCGAGTCGCGTTGCGCAGCGGTCAGCTTGCTATCGTGCCTGGCCATGTTCTCGAGCTGTGATTGTGCTGCGCCACGCAGTGGACGGGCATTACCTGCGAGCAGAACGATGGCCCGGAGCGACGGCTCCTCGACGGCGACGATCGGTGCGTCGATCGCACCCTCGCTGTGGCCGACGAGCCCCAGTCGCGTCGTGTCGATTTCCTTTCGCGTGCGAAGATACGCCAGTCCCGCGCGCGCATCCTCGGCGAACTCCGCGTATGTCGTCCCCTTGAAGGTTCCCCCGGACTGACCGACGCCTCGGTCATCCATGCGAAGGACGGCGATGCCGCGCCGTCCGAGCGAGTCCGCGATCTGGCGAAAGGGGCGATACCCCTTGAGACCGAGATACTCGTCCCGATCCTGTGGTCCGGTTCCCGAGATCGTCACGACTGCCGGTATCCGATGCGACGCGCTCGCGGCACGCGGAAGCGTGAGCGTTCCCGCGAGCGTATAGCCGCGTGGCGTCGGCACGGTCACATTCTCCGCCGTGTACGGCGCACCGGGCGGCGCCGAGTAGTCGGTTGCTGCTGCCGTGTCGTGTGGCGCGGAGGGACGGTTCTGCGCCGCTGCGGTACCCGCGAAGGGCACAGCGGTCAGGGCGATGGCGAGTGCGAGATGCGACGTTCGCGCCGCACGGCCGGCGCGAATCGCGAGCGTGCGAAAAGGCATGGACAGCCCTCCGGTTCGATGTGCCGCCCGAGGCAGAATTTGCAATTCGGATACTGATCAGTATCTTGGATACCGATTGGTATGTCAATGACTCCGGCGAGCGAACCTCCAACGGCTTCCCATGCCCCGTCTCCCGCTGACCCGCGCCGAACGCAAGCACGAAACCAGGACCGCGATCATCGACGCCGCGGCACGGCTGTTCGCCCGCAAGGGCTTCGAAGCGACATCGCTCGACGCGGTTGCCACGAGCCTCGGACTGACCAAAGGCGCCGTGTACGCCAGCTTCGGCAGCAAACACGAGCTGATCAAAGCGGTGGCGGAGCAGTACAGTGCCCCGGCCGATGTGGGACCGTTGCTGCGAGCCGACCTGCCACTGCCCGATCGTCTGAGGCTGTTCGGTCGCGGGGTGTACGCGTCCCTTCAGGGGACGAGCCGGCTACAGATTCTGCTCGACTTCGAGTCTGCGGTCTATGCCATGCGCAACAAGCGCTGGGCGCGACTCATTCACGAGACGAGCAGCGCAGGGATTCGGGATCTCGCCGCGCGTTTCCACGCGGTGAACGTCGCGCGGGGCGAGCGGTCACCACTCGGGGCAGAGGCTTTCTTCACGGCGCTCACCGTCGTCGTGCGGGGCGTCGTGCAGCAGTTCGCACTCGATCCCACCGCTCTGCGCCAGTCCGCTCTCGAGACGTTGTTCGTGCTCCTTGCGGGAGAGTCGGATGCGACGGGCGCCGGGTCGCCGAGGCGGCGCAGCACGCGCAGGCAGTGACGGCCGCCTGAGACAGCGCGTCGCCGATTGTCGTTACGGCGCGAGATGCGACTGCATCACCGTGCTCTGCACCCCGTCGGACAGTGTGAGCTCGAGATCGCTCGCCGCCGTCTCGACGTTGGCTGCGCCGCCGCGTGCGAGTGAGAGTATCTCGCCCGACTTCGCATCGCGCACCACCGCGAGCGGATACCGCTGCGCGTTCCAGGTAATGGCGGCGGCCCGGCCGACGCGACGCGCCACGGCGGGTTGAGCATCAGCCTGTGGCTGGCCGCCGATGGCGCTCGCAGCGAGAACCGCGGCATCGCGGCGCACCGACCCTTGCGGCCCAGCGAGTACGAGCGACGCGATCGGCCGCCTGGCGCGCGCCAGCGGAATCGCGTACGCGAAGCTGCGCCCCGCGTCTGAGGCATCGGCCACGCTGTCGCCGTCGAACGAGAGCGCGAAGAGCTGTGAGCCATCGACATCGAGGGCGCGGAGTGCGTACGCGCCAGCCTTCTCGGGAAGGGACGCGTGCGTCAGCATCTGGAAGGAAGGCTCGAGCATCACGCGACCATCGACGATGCGCCCCCACACGATGATGCACGGCTGAAGATCGGCATGCACCACGTCGGGTGAGCTGGGGTGGCCGAAGCGCCAGTTGTAGACACCCGTGTACGTGTAGTCGCTGATCCATTGCGGATGGCAGTAGCTCATCACCTCCGCCGCCGCTGGCGGATAGAGCGTGGTGGTCGCGACATCGAGCCCGTACACCCCGATGTTTCCAGCGGGGTAGGGATAGCTCGGGTCCGTAGCGCCGTTGACCGCGCACGGTGCGTGCGATCGTCCCCACGCGTGTCCGAGCTCGTGCGAGACGATCTCGACCGACATCGCGCCATCGTAGCCGAGGCTTGCGCCACCACCGACGTACGAGATGCCGACGATGCCGCCGGTGTAGGAGGTCTTCACGATCCCGAAGTAGTTTCGCGGACTTCCCTCCGCCACGCGGAGCGCCTGTATCTCAGCGAGAATGTCCTGCCATGCTCCGTTCCCATTCCCGCCGGTGAGCGCCAGCGCGGTGGTCGTGTACGTCGCGTGCACATCGGCGTCATAGCTCGAGATCGGGTGAATCTTCATCGTCTTCACGAGAAACGCGTCCTTGTTCGAGCTCGAGACGCTTCCCGTGAGATTGTTCACGCTCTGCCTGACGGGGATGAAGCGCACGTAGAACGGCGAGAGATTCTTTACCGTGAGCGCGAGCGGTGTTCCGGATGTCGGGAAGCTGTTGTTGCCGGGCTGTGACTCCGCGATCGCGTGCGAGGGATCGACGTCGGCGAGGATCGCGAGTCCCGGCTTGATCATCGCGCCCGGCACTGCGACGTTCCACGAGCTCGAGAGCGCGCTCTCGTTCACGGAGGTCGGTACGGAGTGCGAGGGCGCCTCGATGATCGTGGGCGAGCCCTGGAGCGTCCCGTTCACGTAGAAGCGCACGCGCACCTGCGGCGCAACGCTGTTCGCCTGGTTCGCGACGACGAAAACGCGGAGATACCCATCGCGGTTCTGTACGAGAGGAACGGCGCCGGCGAGCGTTTGCGTGCTCTGCGTGAGATACATGGCGCCGATCGTGAGATCGAGCGTCGAGAGTGACTTCGAGTAGACCACGGTTGCTGGAACGGGAGTGCCTGCACCGGGAATGGTGAGGGTTTCCGACACCGGCGACGGAGCGTAGTTGGTATCGTTCGCCGCAACGCCGGCCGCGGTCAGCTGATAGCTGCCGGGCGTGAGATTCGAGAGCGTGGAGGTGTGCGTGACGGTCTTCGAGTAGCCGCCGGGACCCGTGATGGTGACGGATGCCGAGGCGCCGGTGGGAAGACCGCTGACCGTGACGACGAGCGCGCCGGTGCCGGGCTGCGTGGGCGTGCCGCTGTCGTGGGAGCAGCCGGTCGAGAGCAGCACGGCCGGGAGGAGCAGGACTATGGCACGGCTGCGGGCAAACGCGGGCAGGTGCATGACGTGAGTGATTGGCGTTCGAGCGACCGTCTGAAGCGCGGGACTACAGGAGGGACGGTTCGTTCGGGCGCCGTGTCACGGCAGGGCTCGGTTAAGAGAAGCCCTTCACGGCAGGGATGTGGATTCGGGGTTGCCCGAGGTTCAGGGGGCGAATAAAATTCGCCTCCTGCTCGGGAGCAGAGGATCGCGAACGGCAGAGATCGTAATGCCCCTTGGTGTAACTGGCAACACGCCTGCCTCTGGAGCAGGAGAGTCCTGGTTCGATCCCAGGAGGGGCAACTACAACGCCCGCATCGGCTTAGGCCAGTGCGGGCGTTGTGCATCCGATCTCACGGCGTCAGCCGCTCGCGATCCCGGAGCTCCCTCCCGCGGCGACCTCGCCGAGCGCCAGTCTAGAATGGTCCCGAGACGGGCCGTCGGCGTTCAGCGAATATGTCATCTGCCGCTTCGACCGCCGGACGGAGCTCGCCTCGCGCGTGAGCGTGTCGACGGTTCTCCGATACATCCGCGCCGCGCGTGCGGGGCTGTTCCCCACGCAGAGCGCGCCGACCTTCCCGTATTTCGGGAGCGCGCCGATCAGATGAAACATCACCCCCTGCTGCGTCGCGGCGTCGTAGTGCAGTCCGTTCGTCACGGCGATGTCGATCAGGCCATCGGAGTCCAGGCCGACGAGGGCCGGATGGATGATGTTGTCGGTGGCATGATAGAAGCGACGCCGTCCTGTGCGCGTACGGAACGTGCCGCTCTCGGCATCGTAGGTGCCATCCGTCAAGAACTGCAGCATCAGGAAGGGATGCGTCGTACCGCCCTTCCGGAGGTTGATCTCGATCGCGTAGCTCTCCCATCGGCCGTTGGCGAGAACGCTCACGAAATCGATCGCGAAGCGCCCCAGCACACCTCGATCCGCGAGGACGCCGGTGACGCGTTTCGCCGCCTCCTGAATGTCGCCGCGATAGGCCGGGTTCGCAGGGAACGTGCACCCCAGATACGCCTGACCCGAGGGGCCGCCCAGCAGCTGGTCATGCGATGAAATGACGCTCTGCTCCCCGAATGGATCAATGCGGCATTGTACCGAGGGCGATCGGACGGCCGCGCCTTCCACGAAGCTTTCGACCACGCCCCCCATCAAGGCGAACTTCGCCGAGTAGCGGTCCCACGTCTCGCCGAGGGCCTCGAAACGCAGCCGTGATGGCAGTTGCTGCTCGATCCAATGCGTCAGACCAGCATGGTCGGGCGCGTCTGCGAATGAGAACAGCGCGTTGCCATCACCGGAGCAGCCCTCGTCGAGCTTCACTACCGCGCGACGGAGCGCAGGCTGCTCACGTTTGAGCGCAGCCAATGCCCCCGCGATGTCGCGCGCGTCTCGCAAGTGCTCGAAACCCGACGGACACGCGACGCCGGCACATCGAAACATCTCACGACTGCCGCTCTTGGTGCCGAGACAATGAAGGTCGGGATCGCACGCATAGAGCGGGATGTCGAGCGAGACGGCGAGTGATCGTTCGAGTCCGGTGGCAGCGAAGCACGTCATGTGTGCCGTACCTCGGTCCGGAATCGCGGCCCGAATGGACGCGAGCAGGTCGCGTCGGGCGAGCAGCTTCTCGGCCAGTATTCCCGGAGATGCATCATCGCAGCTCAGCAACGTCAGACGCCGCCGCGCGTGGCTCGGGGGCACACCGGGCAACAGATGCAGATAGTAGTCGATGACGGAGGGCGCGATGGGTTCGCTCGTCACGTACACCACGCTCGCACGAGGGAACCGGAGCAGCATCAGCATGCACAGCAGCCGTTCCTCGTAATGGTTCGCGCCCGACAACTTCGCGAGCTCCTCGTGCGGCAGCGACATGCTCGGCACGACGACCACGGTGCGTTCAGCCGCGGGGTCCGGAAAGATGCGCGCAAACAGCGGCGCGAGGCGCCGTTGAATCTCGGCAAACGCGCGGCGTTCATCGGTCGAGCCGGACGCGGGTAGCTCGAGCACCTCCGTGTCGGTCATCCCGCGTTCTCCGCGCTACAGTCGTGCAATCGATTCGATCATCGGGCGGAAGCGATCCATCTCTGTCCGCGCCGTGATGTCTTCGACGGTGATGAGAAGGCCATCGACCTCCTCCGGAGCGACATAGAGCGGCGTCGCGTTCACGAGGTAATGGCGCCCCAGCATCCGTTCGCGACCTCGTGCCGACACGCGCCGATCGAGAGTGATCGCCTCGCCTCGCACGACTTCGCCGGCGAGGAGCGCTCGAGCGACAATGGCGTCGAACGCCGATGGCGCAGCTGCGGCGTGAGCCTCTGACCAGAACGGCCGCGCCGCCTCGTTGGCGTACACGAGCGAGCCATCCTTCGCGAGCACCACGAGCCCAATCGATAGGGTCGAGATGAGCGCCTCGATCATGGCCGGCGTCCAACGCAGGCGAGGCGTCGTCGCCTCGGTGCGAGAATCGGCCACGGCATCCACCCGAGTGCCCTGCGAGATCGCACGCCCGTCGTCAGAAGTCGTATGCTCGGCGTTGTCGTTGCGCATTGTGGACTCCGTGGCTGAGGGTCGCTGCCGTCGGTTCGCGGGGCTCCGAGCGGCTTTCCACGAAATTGCCGCAAGCGCCACAACCACGTAATCAGGTGTATTCCGCCGACCTGTAGGGGAATTTCCAGTCGACGCCCTGAGCGCAGTGGGGGAGGCCTACTCCTGCATTTTGCATCGTAGGCAGCGCGCTCCAGCTAATTCCCGGCTAAGTCCTGGTGCAATGGGCAACTAACGTCGGCACATCATCGTGTCCGTGTTCGCCCACTCGAACCAGACGAGGACAATCTTATGAGACAGACCGGGATACTCATCGCAGGGATCGCTCTGCTCGCCGCGTGCAGCGGCGACCCCACGACTGCCGCATCCGCAGCCGATCTCCAGACGCGCGCTGCGGCGACGAACGATGCGTCGTTCGGCCCGGCAGTGAACAGGGATCTGGCGACGCTTCGTCGCGTCACCGCGCCATTTCATCAGTTCTCGACGGCCCACGACGCCGGTTGGTCCACCAAGATCACGGCCTGCATGACGGATCCCGGCGGCGCCGGCGGGATGGGATTCCACTACGGCAACACGAACCTGATCGACGGGACAGCGAGCGTGGACAAGCCGCAGCTACTCCTGTACGAGCCGGAGAAGAATGGCAATCTCCGCCTCGTCGCGGTGGAGTACATCATTCCGTACACGTTCCACGGTCGCGAGGAAGCACCTCCCGTGCTCTTCGGGCACGAGTTCAAGCAGAATGATGTGTTCCAGCTCTGGGGACTGCATGCATGGGTGTGGAAGCACAATCCCAGCGGAATGTTCGCCGATTGGAATCCTGTCGTGAACTGCGACAACACGACGGACATCATGGCAATGAGGCACCAGTAGCATCTCGAGTGCGGACCCGTGCGGCGAGCTTGCGCGCCGCGCGGGTCGTGCGTCACGTCGAGCGCTCCGAGCCGGCCGCCATGACCCTCAGAGCCTGGCGACGACCGCGTGCGCGACGGCCTTCTCGGCCGACAACTGCTTCGCGCTGGAGGGCACGTCGTAGGTGCGTACGACGACCATGGTTCTTCCCTTGCGAACGAACAGCGTCGTCATCTTGGGCACGGTCGTCGAGAATGGAATCGTCTGCGAGAACGCATCGTCTCCGATTCCGGCAACCGGGCTTTTCTCGACGTGCGGCATTCGTTCGCTCTTGAGCCTGTCGTACGAGTCCGCAACCATGAACTGCACGGTCAACCGTGCCTTGTTCGGGCTCGTCGCCGCCCAACTACACGCGGTGCCGAGCGAGTTTAGCGATTGCCCCTCGTGCACCGGCATACCGAGAGCCGACGCGACCTGCGCCTGCGTCACCTGGGCGCACGCATCCTTGGGAAGCTGCGCCGACAGCTGACGCGCCCCGCCCGCGAGGAGCGCGCACGACACTGCAACGACAACGAGTGCGGGATGCTGCTGTCGCATCGTCCGATCCTCCACACCCGGGTGATCGATCCGTGACGAAATCCGCTCGGCTTCTATCATGAGAGTGCGCCCGAACGGGTCGCAAGACCACGCAACAAAACTTGGCGAGCACGCTCACCGCCGTTCGCGCAGGGTGCTCGCCCCCGGCTGCAGCGATTCGAGAAACGCGATGAGCGCCGGGGCGGGCTGTCCGAATGCGCTGGCGGACGAAGATCGTGGTTGCGCCTCCCGAAAGCGGTGTGTGACTCGGACTCTGCCGTGGCGACCCCGCGGCGCGTGAGCGAAATGCAACACGCTCGGCGGTTGCTCGTTTCGGTGCGGCCGATCGAGATGTGTGTGCATGACAGCCTCCTCGGTATTGACACGGCGTCTCTACCGCTCGCGTCAGATCATCGAGATCATGGCCCCGCGCGGGGCCACGCCCGGTCGATCACAGGCGAGGGATGTCACCTCGCGCGAGCTCAATGTTGACGGCGCCCTCACCAAACTCCGCCCGTTTTCGTATACTCTGCAGGAATTCAGAGCCGCGAACAAGCGGACGTAAGTGCCACGTTGGCTGTGCGCTCCGGAGGTCCAGACGGTGTCGTTGCAGCATCGACGTTTTCGCCCCGCGTTCGTACTGACGCTGCCAGCCACCCTCGCGTCAGCGCTCCTGCTCGGCGCGTTCGCATTCTCCGGACGCACGATCCATCCGCGAGAACGCGCGCCGGCGGCCGGAGACACGCTGGTGATGCCGGCCGTGATGAAGAACGTGTCGTCCGTTCCGGGGACCGTGGAGGTGAACCTCGTCGCGGCGCCAGTTCGGCTCGCGCTGCTGCCGGGCCACGTGACGAATGCCTTCGCCTATAACGGCAGCGTTCCGGGTCCGACGCTGGAGGTGCACGAAGGCGATCACGTCATCATTCACTTTCACAACGATCTGTCCGAGCCCACCACCATTCATTGGCACGGTCTGCACATTCCCGCAGACATGGACGGCAGTCCCCTTCGCCCGATCGGCGCCGGGAAACGGTACGACTACATCTTCACCATCCCGCGCGGAACCGCCGGCACGTATTGGTATCATCCGCATCCGGATGTTCGTACCGGCTATCAGATGGCGATGGGACTGTTCGGCGCGATCATCGTTCGTGACGCGAACGATGCGCTCCCCGCTTCGCTGCCGGAGAAGTTGCTCATACTCTCGGACAATCGCTTCAATCCCGACGGATCTCCCGACATCGCGGATCCGAATGGGCCGCAGGGAGAGATCGATCAGGAGAACGGACGCGAAGGAAATGTCCTGCTCGTGAATGGACAGGTGGCGCCCGTCATCAACATCCGCAGCGGCGAGACGCAGCGGTGGCGTGTCGTGAACGTTTCTGCCGCGCGCATCTATCGCCTGGCGATACCGGGCCAGACGATGCTGCACGTGGGCGACGACGGAGGACTGTTCGAACATCCGCGTGAGGTCAACGACATTCTGCTTGCCAACTCCGAGCGCGTCGAGCTCCTCGTTCGCGGCATCCGTCCACCGAACACCCGCACGAGCCTCCAGACACTACCGTACGATCGCTACGATCCGCATACTCGTCCTGCCGATTGGGATGTCGCGCACGATCTGCTCGCGCTGCACTATACCAATGCGGCGCCGGTGCCTCCCGCGACCTTGCCTTCCGTCATGCGGAAGATCGTCGCGCTCGACACGACGCATGTGATGCGGCGTCAGGTCATTGTGCTGAGTCAGGGACTCATCAATGGCAAGACGATGGACATGAACCGTGTCGATGTCAGATCACGCCTCGGCGCGACGGAAATCTGGCAGATCGAAAATGTGGTGACGATGGATCATCCGTTCCACCTGCATGGATTTCAGTTCCAGATACTCGATCGCGACGGCGTGCCGGAGCCGTATCGGAGCTGGAAGGATGTCGTGAACGTGCGCAAGCACCAGAGGGTCCGCATCGTCGTGCGATTCGATGACTTTCCTGGAAGATGGATGTTCCACTGCCACATCCTCGACCACGAAGATCACGGAATGATGGGCATTCTCGAGGTACGACCACCACCAGCGCGGAGGAGATCGTGACGACACCATTCGGCAGGAACTATCGGCATCTCATCTGGACCATCCCCCTGTGCGCGGTCGTGGCTCTGGCCGCGTTCGGGCCGTTGCGCTCGTCGCGCGATCCCAACCCGAGCCTACGCGCGCAGGTGCTGCTCGGCCGATCGCTCGTGTTGAATCACGACTGTAATGGCTGTCACGGAGGAGCCGATCCGGCGGACCATGGCTGGCTCGCGGGGCTGACGAGGCCCGAACAGGAGTTCCTGATCGGTCCCTGCGCCTTCAATACGAGCGCGAAGCCCTGCTTCCATACCCGACCGAGAAATCTGACGCCGGACAACGCCACGGGGCTCGGCCGCTTCAGCGAGCGCCAGATCTTCAATGCGTTGCGATATGGGCTGCGGCCCGAGGATACACCGGACGTCACGATCACCTCGATGACGCCGGGCAAGGGCAACTTCCCGCAGCATCCACACTATCTCGCTCCGCCGATGCCCTGGCCGGGATGGCGCTTCATGTCGG
>DATGDQ010000131.1:0-4346 GCA_035310785.1 Gemmatimonadaceae bacterium
ATACCCCGCGGCATAGATCGACGCCTCCACTGCGCGTATCGTCGGGCCATCCATCATCTCGAGCGCCGCGGGGAGAATGCCGGCCGCGATGATCGCCGATGTCGCACGCGCGCCGGCATCGATCGACAGGAAGTCCGCGAGGAGCGTGCGCACGCCCTGCGGATTCGGCGTGAGCTTCACCGTGACCTCGAGCGCGACGCCGAAGCATCCCTCGGAGCCGATGAAGGCGCCCAAGAGGTCGTACCCATCCGCTTCCCCGTCCGAATTTCCGAGCGTCACGATGTCGCCGCTGGCGAGAATGACATCGAGTGCGAGCACGTGATTCAGCGTCACACCATACTTGAGGCAGTGCGGGCCGCCGCTGTTCTCGGCGACGTTGCCACCGATCGTGCATGCGGTCTGACTCGACGGATCGGGTGCGTAGTGGAGACCGTGGGCTCCGGCTGCGCGCGTGAGCGTCACGTTCACCGCACCCGGCTCGACCACCGCGAGCCGGTTCACCGGATCGATGCGCAGAATGCGGTTGAACCGATTGAGCCCGATCACAACCGCGTCGCCGCTCGCGAGCGCGCCCGCGGAGAGTCCGGTGCCGGCACCGCGAGCGACGAATGGGCACTGCTCGCGGGCGAGCAGGCGCACGACCTCGATGAGCTGCTGCTTCGTGGTGGGAAAGACGGCGAGCCGCGGGCGAAGGCGATAGCCCGGCAGGCCATCCGAGCTGTAGGTCGCGAGCTCACTCGAGCGCGCCAGCACGCCTCGCTCGCCCACGATCGCGGCGAGTTGCGCCGCGAGTGCCTCGGTGCCGATCAGCGCGCCGCGCCGACCGGCCGCATGTTCAGGCGGCGGTCCAGAAGCTTGCGAGTGCGTTCCCGTGTGGAGAGCCACGCAGTTTCTCGAAAGCGCGCTCGCGAATCTGACGAATGCGTTCGCGCGTCACTCCCATGAGCGCGCCGATCTTCTCGAGCGTCATGGCCTCGGCCCCTTCGTCGAGACCGTAGTAGAGATAGAGGATCTTTCGCTCTCGCGGCGTAAGATACTGCCGGAAGACACGATCGATGAACTCGCGCATCAACTTGAAGTCGCAGTTCTCCTCGATCTCGCCGCCCTCGACACCCACGAAGCGCTCGCCGAGCGTGGACGCCTCGCGGTCGGACCGATCGATCGGCGCATCGAGCGAGAGCTCGGTGGCCGACATCTGACGCGACGCACGCACCTGTTCGGGGGTCTCTTCGATCAGGCGCCCGATCTCGTGATCCGTCGGATCGCGCTTGAGCACCTGCGCCAGCACGGTTTCCGCACGCGCGAGCTTGATGAGCTGTGAATTCTGATTGAGCGGAATGCGCACGGAGCGCGTCTGCTCGGCCAGCGCCTTGAGGACGGCCTGGCGCACCCACCAGACGGCGTACGAAATGAACTTGACGCCCTGATCGGGATCGAACTTCTTGACGGCCTTGAGGAGACCCTCGTTGCCGATGGCGACGAGCTCACTGAGGTCCAGGCCATGGCCCTGATACTTCTTCACGTACGAGATGACGAAGCGGAGATTGGCGGTCACGAGCCGCTCGGCGGCGACTTCGTCTCCCTTTTGCGCCAGGCGCGCGAGCCTGCGCTCTTCGGCGGGATCTCGTATGAGCGGTAATTTCTGAATGTCGTGGAGGTACTGATCGAAAGCGGTAGAGGGGGACGAGCGGAAGAACCCTTTAGACCTGCTCTCGGTCACATGCTCCATACACGCCCCGTTCTGTGCGGAAGGGTGGACGAGCGGCACATCAGCTCGGGGAGGGAAAGGAGCCGGCGTGCAGCGGCTCGATGGTGCCGAGCCTCAACGTCGGGCAGGATAACTGCGACCATCGGTTAGGTCAACAGCCACAAAGTGTGCCGAAGATCACGTGCGCCGAAGTGCTACGACACGCATCGAACGCGTTCGAAATCGCGCGATTTCCGATGAATTCTCATCGATATCAACGCGGATCGCGTGGCTTCGTACGCTGTGTGGCGGTCAAAATGCCCAGACCAATGAGGATCAGCGCGCCCACGCCGATCCACTGTGCCGGAACGTGAAGCAGGTAGGCGGCGACCGCGAGCCCGACGAGGAAAATGATGTAGCCGATCAGATACGTCGCGAACGAGGACATGTTGGTCCGGTGTTGGGGACGACCGCGTGCAGCGCAAGGAAAATGCCTTCGTTCAGCCCGCTATCTCATTGCGGATCGGCATTTTGCGCCAGAATCTGGAGCACCGTTTCATCGGACGCGCGCACGCCCGCGACCGCGCGGCCGATCTGCGAGATCAGCGCGTACTCGACCTCGCCGGCGCGAGCCTTCTTGTCGCTTCGTGTCGCATCCAGGATGCGCTTCGGATCGAGATCGGCGGGTACCGCGTGGGGCAGTCCTGCGCGCCTGATCACCTCACGCAGGCGGAGCGTGGTGCCGGGGGAAGTGATCCCGAGACGCTCGCCGAGCAGCGCTTCGAGGACCATGCCGATGGCGATTGCTTCACCGTGGAGCAGCGAGTAGCCGCTCTCGGACTCGATGGCATGCCCCAGCGTATGGCCGAAGTTGAGCGTCCGCCGGATGCCGCCTTCGCGCTCATCCTGCAGCACGATCCCGGCCTTGATCTCGATGCTCCGAAGAATGATGCCGCGCATTGTATCGTCGCCCGGATCCGAGAGCAGCGAAGGCACGTTCTCGTCGATCTCGAGAAAGTAGGCCGCATCCGCAATCGCGCCGTGCTTGATCGCTTCGGCGAGCCCCGCGCGCAGGTGATTCGGCGGAAGGGTCGCGAGCACGGAAGGATCGACGATCACCGCGCGTGGTCGATGGAAGGCACCCACGAGATTCTTTCCCGCGGGCGTATCGACGCCCGTCTTTCCGCCGATCGATGCATCGATCATCGCGAGCAGCGTCGTCGGAAGCTGCACGAAGGGGATGCCGCGCATGTACGTGGCCGCGACGAAACCGGCGAGATCGCCAACCACGCCGCCGCCTAGTGCGAGGATGGCCGCGTCGCGACCGAACCCTGCACCGAGCATTGCATCCGTAACGCGCGCCCACTGCGCGCGCGTCTTCTCCGACTCGCCTGCGGGAATGGTGAAAAGCTCCGTCTGTGCGGCACCGACGGTGTTGCGCACGCGAGCGGCGTAGAGCGGCGCGACGTTCTGATCCGAGATGATCGCGTATCGGTGCGCGGGTGCGGCCGCGCGGATGATCTGCGCCGCGCGATCGAGCAACCCGCTGCCCACCTGCACCTCGTAGGAGTCGACCGGCACCGCGAACGTGTCGTGCGCCGTCGAACTGCTCACCACGTCACCTCGGCCGCACCCGCGCGGCGCGTGGCCACGCGCGCGAGCACGAAGAGGAGATCCGAGAGTCGATTCAGGTAGATGAGCACGATGGGCGGCAACGGATCGGAGCGCGACATCGCGATCACATCCCGCTCGGCGCGGCGACAGATCGTGCGAGCGAGGTGGAGTGTCGCGGCCTTCATGGTGCCACCCGGCAGGATGAACGCGCGCAGCGGTTCGAGCTCCGATTCACCGTCGTCGATCGCGCGCTCGAGATCGTCGATGCGCGCGTCGCCGATGCGGGCCTTCTCCAGGTGCTCGCGCACCTTGTCGGGATCGGGAGTCGCGAGGAGCGCACCCAGGCTGAAGAGATCGCGCTGAACGCCGACGAGCACTTCGTCGATGCGCGGCATCGGCTCGACTGCGCGCGCCATGCCGAGCGATGCGTTCAGCTCGTCGATGGAGCCGTAGGCCTGAACGCGCGGATGATCCTTCGAGACGCGCCCGCCGCCGAACAATCCCGTATCGCCGGCATCACCCGTCTTCGTGTAAATCTTCATGGGATAAGAATATATCCCAGTGGAGGATCATGCCCGCTTGAACACGCGGGACCACCAGCCGTGCCGTGGGGCCTGCGCGCGTCGCAATCCGCGCCGGAAGTTGGAGAAACGGGTGAGCTCGTCGCTCGCGGTCGGCGGCTGGTAGGTGTCGGTGAAGACTGCGGCCAGATGCTCCTGGAGGCGATCCGGCGTCGCGACCACGGCCTGCGACTCGCACCATTTGTCGAGAGCTCGGCCCATCGCGGCTGCCGTCGGACGCTTGTTCGGATCCCGCTCCAGCGATGCGGTGAGGATCTCCTCGATCGGGCGCGGGAGATCGGGAACGAGCTCGCGCACGTTCGGCAGCGGGCGCCACGTCACCTCATCGATCAGCAGCTCGGTCGCGTCCTCGTAAAAGAGCGGCTCGAGCGCGAGCAGCTCGTAAAGAGTCACGCCCACCGCGAATACATCGCTGCGGCCGCTCACCTCGAGCGCCAGCAGCTGCTCGGGACTCATGTAGTGCT
>DATGDQ010000132.1:0-11272 GCA_035310785.1 Gemmatimonadaceae bacterium
GAACGCGCTGCTGGTGCGGAGATGCGCCGCCCCTCTGGCCGCCGCGGAGGTGATCGTTCAATGACACGCCCCACTCGCGTGCGGTGATCGCGGGAAGAATTCCGAAGGCCATCGCGACTGCCATCGCGATTCCGAGAGTCACGGCCAGCACGGCACCATCGAGCCGCACCTCAGCCAGCCGCGGCAGGCTACTCGGCGCAATCGCCAGCAACGCGCGCAACGTCACCGGCGCCAGGGACAGCGCGAACGCACTGGCCGCGAGCGTGAGGATCAGACTCTCGACAATGAACTGTCGCGTCAGTCGCACGCCCGTCGCTCCGAGCGCCGAGCGAACCGCGACCTCACGGCCACGTGCGGTCAGTCGGGCGAGCATCAGGTTCGCGACGTTCACGCATGCGACGAGAAGCACCAGTGCGACGGCGCCCAGGAGAATGCGGAGCGCAGGGCGCACCGGCCCGAAAAGCGTGTCTTCCAGCGGCTCGAGTCGCACCCCGCGGGCAGCGTTGTCGCGCGGATATTCTCGCTCGAGCTGCGAGGCGAGCGACGTCATCTCCTGCTGCGCGGCAGCAAGCGTTATACCGTGGTGCAGTCGGCCGACGAGTGACACCCCATGATTGGAGCGTGGCCCGCTCTCGGGCGTGAGCTGCATCGGTACCCAGAGATCCACGTCCGCCGCGGGGAACTGCATCGCGCCGGGCACGACGCCGACGATGGCGTAGCGCACGTCGTCGAGCTGAAGCGTTCGGCCCAGCACGTCGCGCGCGCTGCCGAGCCTCGTCCGCCAGAATCGATCGCTGATCACCACCGCCCGGGCGCCTTCGGGCCGGTCCTCTGCGTCGGTGAATCCGCGGCCGAGCGTGGTGGACACACCGAGGGAGGGGAGAAAGTTGCCGGTCACCAGTGCGGCGCTCACTCGTTCCGGTGCGCCTTCGAGGGGAACGTAGTTGAGCGGCTGCAGCGCGAATGCCGCCAGCGATGAGAAGCTCCGTGCGCGCGACACGAAATCGAAGTAGTCGGGTATCGAAGCGGCCTCGCTCCGCGTTCCGCTGTCGCGATCGGTCTCCCACACCATCACGAGTCGCTGCGGATCGGCGTATGGGAGCGCGCGGAGCAACACAGCGCGGACGACACTGAAGATCGCCGAGTTGGCACCGATGCCGAGCGTCAGGGTCACGAGCACGACGATGCTGAAACCCGGAGCTCGCCCGAGTGCCCGGAATCCGTAGCGGAGATCTCGCATCAGCTCCTCGATCACGCGAACACCGCGCGCGTCGCGGTAGACCTCCTTCACCTGCTCCACGCCGCCGAAGGACCGACGCGCCTGCGCGGTTGCCTGTTCGCTCGACAGTCCCCGACGGATGCCATCCGCCACGGCCATCTCGAAATGCATTCGCAGCTCGTCGTTCATCTCGGCCTCGAGCACACCGCGACGAAAGAGGGCACGGGCCCGACGTCTCACCCAGGTGAAGATCGGCATGGTCACTCCTCAGGTGGTGCGAAGAATGTCGTCGACGGCACTCACGAAGCGTCGCCATGCATCCGTCTCGACCCCGAGCTGCCGCCGGCCCGCCCGCGTGAGCGAGTAGTACTTGGCCCGCCGATTGTTCTCGGTCTGCCGCCATTCCGCCGAGATCCAGTTGCGATCCTGGAGCCGCTCGAGCGCCGGATACAGCGAGCCCGGATTCACCTGGAGCACGTCGCGCGAGATCTGCTCGAGGCGCTGGCTGAGCCCCCACCCGTGCATCGGGGTGAGGGACAGCGCCTTCAGGATCAGCAGGTCGAGCGTGCCCTGCAGAACATCGGTTTGCGATCGCGCCACGGCGCGCTCCTCTCGGGTGTCGAGAGGATGATCGCGAGCGTTCTCTCGGATGTCAAGAGAAGGGTGCGGCCGAGCTCGACGGGCTCCGGGGGAGGGAGCAGAGCGGTCGTTCGGGTTGGCGCGATCGTGCTACCGCGGGGGTGGACTCTTTTCCGCCTGGCGCCGCGCAGCCGCCACCACACTGTCCGCGCGGTCGTTTGCCGCGCGAACGATGTCCGCGGACTTGTCGTCCGCCTGCTTGCGAAGCCGGTCCGCGGCGGGCTTCGCGGCCGCCTGGACGAACGGATTGCCGCCGGCCTTCGCCACCAGCGAATCCGCCTGACGATAGCCCTCCGCCTTCACCTTGTCTGCAAGCGCCTGCGCGTCCTTCCGGATGCCTGCGGCGCGTTGCTCCGCCTCCTGCACCAATCGCGTCGCCTCGGCGCTCGCCTTCGTGGTGACCGCTGCCGTCACGCTCTTCGTCACCGAGGACGCGAGGGTGCTCACGTCGACCTTGACCGTGGGGCTCGTCACCGTGCCGCCGATCTGAACTGCCAACGGAATCTCGGGCGCAGCCGCGAGGTTGATGCCCGCGCCACCCGCCTTCGACACGAGGCCGGCGATCGCGTCGTTCGCGCCACCGCCCAGCATCGATCGCGGAACGCGAAGACCGAGCGTATAGAGCAGCGATTGATCGAATCCATTGGAGCCTGCGACGTTCATGGAAATGCCCGCCGCTTTCACGTCGAACGGCTTCACGATGAGGCGACCGTTCTGAATGGCGAATGCTGCCTTGAGCGGCTGCAGCGTGGGATTCTTCAGGAACTGCAGCTTGGTCACATCCGCCACCTTCTGCAGCGCCGGGAAATCGTGGAGCGCGATCTGGGTGGTGACGTGCGTTCCCTCGCCGCTGAGCGATGGGAGCTGCGGCATCATGTTCTTGCCGAGTGTGCCGTCGAGGTGCATGGCGGTGGTGACGCGACCACTCGCGTACTTCGCAATCGGCGCGAGCGCCTGAACGGTGGAAAACGCCTGGAACGCGGACGCGATGTCCACGTTGTTCATCTTGTAGGCGACGTCGAACTTCGGAAGCGTGGGGGTGGTCGTCTCGTACCATCCGCTGACACCGATCTGACCGCCCAGCGTGCTCATGGTGAAGTTGTCGAGGGTCGCACGCTGATTCCTGATCGTGAGCCGCCCGTGTACGTTCGACATCTTGAGCTTGTCGTAGCTCAGCTCCGCCACGGTGGCGTCAAGCGTGAAGTCGATCTTCGGCGGCACGGGGATCGTCTGGAGATCGCCGTCGCCGCTCTTCCACTCGTCGAGATTGAATCGATTGCTCTTGACGGTCGCGCTTCCGCGAAGCGTGTCATCCTGCAGAACGAAGCCGAGCAGGTTGTCGAGCGAGCCCGAGGCCTGGACGTCGCTGCTTCCGACGGTTCCGGCGAATGACTTGAGCTGCGCGTGCTGCGGCGCCAGCGCGAGGGACGCCTGCTGGATCGCGAGGGGATGCGGCAGCGTCTTGCCCTTCACGGTGATGTTCGCCGCGTCCACGGTGCCACTCGCAGCGACCTTCTCGTACTGCTTCTTGCGGACATAGGATAGACGCGTCCGGACGGCAGCATCCGATGCGACGGTGCCGGAGAGCTGGTCGATTCCCTCGAGCTTGACGGTGCGGCGAAGATCGCCTAGGTCGACTTTTCCCGCGACGCGTGCGTCGACGTCGGGATCCGAGATCGGAGTGCGCAGCAGCATGTGCGCGTCGATCGGATTGTCGCCCAGCACGATGTGGAATCGATCGAGCTTCACGACGGTGCTGTCGGCGCTTCCTCCCGGATTGCTGAGTGAGAGATCGACGAAGATCGAGCGTGCCGGAAGCGGGAGATCCTGGTATTGGAACGTGGCGTCGTTCACCTTCGTGTTGATCGCGAACGACGGAAACGCGCCCGGACCGTAGTCGCCCTTCACCCGGCCGTCGATCGCGAAGCTTCCCGTTGTCTTCACCTTGGCGAAGTCGTGCGCATAGATCGCCGGTACGAGAGAGAGAATGTCGCGGAAGTCGGTTGCGGGCGACTTGAACGCGAGGTCGAGAGCGAATCGCTGTCCCGCGGAGGCGGCCGATCCCGATGCTGCGAGCTCGAGCTTGTTGAGCGACAGCTTCGTGCTCTTGAGGGTATAGATCTTCTTGGCCAGGTCCGCCTGCACGTCGGCATCGACGCCGAGTGCGACGCGATTCAGATACGGAATGCCCGCGAACGCCACGCTCGCGGTGTCGGCGTGTGCCCTCGTTCGAATGGCGACCTGGCTCTGGCTGAAATCGCCGCTCAGGTTCGCGTCGAAGCCGACGACTAGCGCCTCGAGCTTCGACTGGCGATTGTCGAGCGCCAGGTACGCGTCGCTGATGTCGAAGCTGCGGAGACTGATCGCGAGCGGCTTCGAGGCCTGCGGCTGTGGCTGCGTCGCGGGTTTCTTCGTGATATCCCAGTTCGCGCTGCCGTCCTCGAGCTGGATGAGCGCGAGTCGCGGATGATCGAGCTCCACGGCGCGGACGACGAGCGGTCTGCCGCCCATGACGTTCCCCAGCACGCTCGCGAGGTCGAGAACGACGCGAAGGTGGCGAACCGACGCGAGGGTGT
Organism: Gemmatimonadaceae bacterium; assembly: GCA_035310785.1. GTDB lineage: Bacteria > Gemmatimonadota > Gemmatimonadetes > Gemmatimonadales > Gemmatimonadaceae > FEN-1250. The sequence continues at coordinate 4,435 of DATGDQ010000132.1, forward strand.
CGTTCTCGAAGCGCCCCGTGCCGACGGCGGTCAGGTCATCGAGCGTGAAGGTGAGGTGCGGGAAGCTCCGGAAGAAGGAGAGGCCGACGTCGCGCCAGTCCACGCGTGCGTTGACGTTCCGATTCACCTCGAGCTTGGCTCGCTGGGCGATGCGGTCGCGGAAGAGCAGCGGTGCGACGAGCAGCACCACGACCACGAGCGCGATCAGCGCCGCGACTGCGGCCATGAGTTTCGCACGACGAGTCATTCACAACCTCAACTGAGCACGGGCGGTATCGGGCAGAGCGCGAGAATCAGTCACATCGGACAATACCACACTACTCGACGATCCGGGATACGGTGGCTATCGTGATGGCGTGCGACGATCATCCGCGATATCGACTTCCTGCTCTGGAGTGATGTGTCGGAATCCAACGACAAGCTGACCCCGCGCGGCGCAGTCGTCATGGGCATCCTCTTCATGGCCGCCGGAACGTATCCCGTTCTCGCGGGGTTTGGCGTGGTCCCCGTGAATCCCTCACCCGGTGTTCCTCCGTGGGTCATCCTCGCGGTGGGCAGCATGTTCATGCTCGCCGGGTTGGCCATCATCAACGGCTATGCGGTGGCTGGTGCGTCACAGGCGGACGGCAGTCTCCCCGATGATGCGCCGCTCTTCGCGAGAGTGACACAGTACCTACTCGGCCTGGCCATCGTCGGATTGATGTTCGCGGTGTTCGCCTGGGTTGCGTTCGGCCCGGGTGAGCGGCATTTCTCATCTTCGATCTCCCTTCCATTCTGGTCGATCTCGAGTCACAGCTCCGAGCGTTCCGGTCGCATCGCATTTGGAATCGGGGCGGGATTGATGGGACTCTTCTTCGTACTCTTCGCAGTGAGCGGGGCCAAACGCCTGTGGCGCGGCAGTCGAGGAGGGGAGGAACCGAGCTGAGTGTTATTACGGTTCGTCAGAACCGCTCTCCCCGCGCCTCGCGAGCCGAGCTTCCCAGGCCACGGATGCGAGACCACATCGTGTAGAAGAAGACCGCGAGCCCCGCTATCTGAGCCAGCCCGCACACGACGATCAGCCAGCGCACGAACGCCGCCGCGAGCGCGGGACGGAGCAATTCGCCGATCGTTCGAGCCGCCGTTCCGACCGTGAGAAGCCAATACGCCGTTTCGACGAGCAACGGCCGGTAGCGCGTGTCCGTTTTGTCAGGACGCGGAAAGAGCCAGAGCGCGACGCCCAGAATCATCATCATGATGAATCCGACGAAGACCGTGTGCGTGTGTGCGCTGATCTCGTACTCGGACGGTTGGCGCTGCCAGAGCTCGCGCCTGATGATCATCCATCCACCAATCAGCAGACCGAACATCAGGAATGCGATCGCCGTCTTGATGTAGCGTCTGACGAGCGAGTACACGCGCTATTCCTCCACGATCAACAAGCCGATCGCACCCTTCTGTCCATGGCCGAACGCGTGATTGACGAACACGAATTCTCCCGGCACGTCTGCCTGCAATTCGAAGATCATCCCTCCTCCTGCGGGAACGTCGAAGGTCTGCACGCCATGAATGGCACTCGCCGGGGGCGCGCCGAGATAGACCGTGTCGAATTGCTCACCAACGATGTGAAACGCGCACGGATGCGTCGGCCCGGCATTCACGACATAGAAGCGAACGAGATCGCCGCGCTTGACGCGGATCGGCGCCTGCTGGTATTGGCCCGGCCGGCCGTTGAACGCGAAGAGATCCGGAAGGGTCGCGAGCATCTTGTTGTAGTCGAACGGCGCAACACCATTCTGCGGCGGGCCGAGGTAGAACTCGTTCTGGACGAGAACAAACTCCTTGGCGGGTCGAAGCGGCGTCAGTGGATCGACGATGATCGCGCCGAACATGCCGGAGCCGATGTGCATGAGGACGGGCGCCGTGCCGCAGTGATAGAGGTACGCGCCGCTGTACTTGGGCTTGTACGTGAACGTCAGTGATTGTCCGGGAATCACGGATCGAAACGCGACCTTCGGATTGATCTGTGCCGCGTGGAAGTCCATCGAGTGCGGGATCCGGCCCGCGTTGGTCAGCGTGAATTCGACCGTGTCGCCCTGACGCACGTGCACGATGGGGCCCGGCATGTCGCCCTCGAATGTCCACGCAGCGACAACGGTGTCGTCGCTCACGCGAATCGGCGTCTCCTTCGCCGTGAAATGCAGGCGCGTCGTTCGACTCGATGACACTGGTGGCAGTGTGGGATCGAATCGGTGAAAGGCAACGTGTCCGTCCGTCGTCGCCGGCGTGGTGGACGAGGCCGGCATCGCGTGACGGAGGGTCGTGTCCGTTCGGCTGTCCGGGTTCTGCTTGGAGTGCGGCACTTCAGTGGCGACTTTGGTCGTGTCGCTCTGCACGATTTCCGGTTTCGAACGAGTGCACGCGGCCAGATACGCCGCGAGCGCCGATGCTTCGGCCAGGAATCGGCGACGGTTCGTCGGCTGCCTCGTCGCGTCCGCACCTACTCCGAGTCGCGCCGGGATGGCCTCGGTCGGCATCTCGTCGTCAGGCGAAGGTGTCGTCGAGGAGGATGGTTCGGTGTGGTCCACCATGGTGTGCCCAGTTGGATGAGGATACGAGCAGAGCGTTCCAAGGGTCAGCCGACGCTGCACCGGGGCCGGTACCGAACAGTGTGCGTCATGACGGCGTCGGTGTTCCGGAGGCGAAGATAGCGCGGGAATGCGGCGGCGCGAGATCGCAGCTCGCATCATCGTTCCGATGAACGCACTCGTGGCGGCGGATCGGACGCTCCGTCACCTGGCGGTCACTCGCCCGGTGTCGTATCGTCCGGGTAGCTCGCGTCTTTCGACGCGCATCAGCCTTCGATCGGTCCCGACCGGAGCGTCGGTCGGGGGCGCGTGTATTTCACGATCGATGGCCGGCAGAGCGATGTATGGGTGGCCGATATCGTGCGTCGATAACCGCGCGATATGACCGTCGCAATCCGCTCGTCGCGCTCACGACTTCCAACAATCCCCCATTTCATGTCGGAGAGCATACTTCATCCGCCGCTCAGGGTGCTCAACCTCGCCGCGGAGGGAGCCGCGAGCACCGAGCCCTATCGCAATGTGGTGATCAATCGCGTGAATGAGAGCTGTCTGCGACTGGCCGCATTCGAGGTGGAATACCCCTGGCACTTTCATCCGGATTCGGATGAGCTGTTCATCGTGGTCGACGGGACGCTGGAGATCGATTTCGTACATGAGCCGACGCTGCGTCTCGAAGTGTGGGACATGATCACGATCCCCGCAGGCGTCGTGCATCGGACGCGCGCACGCGGACGCACGGTGAATCTCACCTTCGAGCATCTCGAAGCGGCGACCACGTTCGTCAGCGATCCGGCGTAGTCGCCAACTGCAGGTCTCAGTGACGCGCGTGCCTCAACGTGGGGAACGCGCCGCGTCCAAAATAGGGAACGCTCCCGACGCGCGCGCGTGTTCGCACCATGCATTCTGGTGCGCATGTCCGATCGCGAGCTCCTCTCCAGGCGCGGCTTTCTCATCGACGCCGCGCGAATTGCCGCAGCTGGATTTCTGATCGCCGATCTTCAGCTCCTCTCGAGCTGCGGTCGCGATGAGAGCCGCACGGATTCCAGCTTCGCGCACCTCACTGATGCTGAGGCGCGGACGCTGCGGGCCTTCGCCGCGCAGATCATCCCAGCCTGCGATGGTGCGCCGGGCGCCGGCGAGAGCGGAGCAGCGCACTTCGTCGATCGCGCGTTCGGGATGCCGCTCTATGCCCAGTCCACGACGGTCATCCGCAGCGGGCTTGCCGATCTCGACGCGCGCGCGAGATCGGCGCTCGACCGTCGCGACTTCGCCTCAGCGACCGGCGCGGAGCAGATCGCGATCATGCGCGCGATCGAGTCGACGCCCTTCTTCGCCAATACCCGGACACTCGTCATCATCGGGACGTTTGCCGATCCATCGTACGGCGGCAATCGTGCCGGGGCGGGATGGGCATTGCTCGACCTGGAGCACCGACCGACTTTCAGCGCGCCCTATGGCTGGTACGATGCGCATGCGGCGCCCGACTCACGCGCGGAGCCAACGTGACGGGAACTCCGCGTGATCAGCGCACGTATTCCGAGCGCGACGTCGTCGACTTCGTGATCGTCGGTTCCGGAGCCGCCGGCGGCGTGCTGGCGAAGGAGCTTGCGACGGCTGGATTCGACGTCGTGGTCATGGAGCAGGGCCCGTGGCTGCAGTCATCGCAGTTCATGCACGACGAGCTCGCAATCGAGCAGCGGCACGACCTGTTGAACATCGCCGAGGAGCCCTACCAGACCTTCCGAACCACCGAGGCCGAGACGCCGCGTCGCAACACGGGACTCAACTTGCGATACCTGCGCGGCGTCGGAGGGAGCACGGTGCACTTCGCGGCCAACTATTGGCGATTTCGGCCGAGCGACTTCGGGGAGCGCTCGAGAGTCGGAGCGGTCCCCGGTGCAAGTCTGGAAGATTGGCCCATTTCCTACGAGGAGCTGGAGCCGTACTACACGAAAGTGGAATGGGAGATCGGAGTGTCCGGGGCGCCTGGTCCATTCGATCCCCCGCGCTCGCGCCCATATCCAATGCCGCCGCTTCCGATCAAATCGTCCGGCGTGTTGCTCGAGCGCGCGGCGAGCAAGCTCGGATTGCACACACAGCCGGCACCGTTCGCCATCAATTCTCACCCGCGCGACGGCCGCTCGGGTTGCATGGCCTGCGGCCACTGCGCGAATTACGGCTGCGAGTTCGGCGCAAAGTCGTCGACGCTCGTGACGGTCATTCCCAAGGCCATCGCGACTGGCCGATGCGAGGTTCGCACGGAGTGCACCGTCTTCCGCGTCGACACGAACGAGAAGGGGCGCGCAACCGGTGTCGTGTACTGGGATGGCGCTGGTCGCGAGCGACGACAGCGAGCGCGCGCCACGATCCTCGCCGCGAATGGAGTCGAGTCGGCGCGCCTGCTGCTCATGTCCGCATCGTCGCAGTTCCCGCACGGCCTCGCGAACTCGAGCGGGATGGTTGGACGAAACCTCATGTTCAACTGCTACGAGAGCACCTTTGGCCGCTTCGAGCATCCGCTCAACGAGTACAAGGGCGCGGTCGCGGGGCGCATCATCCACGACTTCTACGAGCACGATCCCGCACGAGGCTTCTACGGTGGCGGCGGAGTCGACGCGCGCTTTCCATACAATCCGATCGGTTTTGCGCTCGGCATTCTTCCGCCGGATGTGCCATCCTGGGGTCCCGAGTACGCCCGTGCACTCCGCGAGTACTACGCGCACACGGTGCGATTCACCGGCCACATCACATCGCTGCCGCAACCGACGAACAGTATCACGCTCGACTGGGAGCACACGGACCGGCGCGGCCGCCCGGGTCTGTCCCTCACGTACGCGGATCACCCCGACGACCGGAAGATGCAGTACTGGTTTCAGGCGAAGACGCAGGCTCTCATGGAAGCCGCCGGCGCCAGCAAGATCTGGAATCAGCCGATCGCGCCCAGCGATGGCAGCGTGCACCTGCTCGGCACGGCCCGCATGGGCAACGATCCGAGGAAGTCGGTAGTCGACCGGTTTCATCGCGCCCACGACGTTCCAAATCTCTTCGTCTGCGATGGGAGCAGTCTGGTCACGTCGGGCCGAGGGCAGCCGACAATGACCATCCAGGCGCTCGCCTTTCGCGCCGCGGAACACATCTCGCGATTCGCTCGTTCGCACTCGATCTAGGCCGCTGAAGGCTTCAGGGAAACGCACGCGGCTTCTCCATGCGGGTTCCGGATATATTTGTGGCGACGACTGCTCTGCATCACTGTCGAGCAGCGAATGCCAATGGAACTCCTCGAGCGCACCGACCAACTCGCGATTCTCCACGCCGCCACTCGCCGCGCTGCGGGCGGCGTGGGCAGCGTCGTTCTCGTCAGCGGTGAAGCGGGCATGGGAAAGAGCGCACTGCTGGCGCACGCCTTCGCCAGTTGCACGCCGCACAAGGCGCGCGTGCTCTGGGGTGCGTGCGATCCCTTGTCGACGCCGCGCCCGCTCGGCGCCTTTCACGACATTGCGCGGCAGGCCGGTGGAGCGCTGCTCGGCGCGGTCACCGCATCCGCTGGGCGCGAAGCTCTCTTTGGCGCGATGTTCGACGAGTTGCGCCGCGGTGCTCCGCCGACGACGATGGTGGTCGAGGACGCGCACTGGGCGGACGAGGCGACCGTCGACCTGCTCACGTTTCTGAGCCGCCGGATCCACCAGACACCGGCAGTGCTCGTGATCTCGTATCGGGACGATGAGGTGGGACCCGCGCATCCGCTCCGCGTTCTTCTTGGAGCGCTGTCACCGGATCGCGTGCGCCGCATCGCGCTCGCGCCGCTGTCGTCGCAGGCAGTGACCTCGCTCGCGCGCGCAGCAGACAGGTCGCCGTCGCACCTGCACGAGATCACCGGCGGCAATCCATTCTTCGTAACGGAAGTACTCGCGTCGACGCGCGACACCGTTCCGGCCACCGTGCGCGACGCCGTTCTGTCGCGCATCGCCGGACTCTCCGAAGGCGCGCGAGCCATCGTGGAGCTCGCTGCGGTCGTGCCATCGCGCATCGAGCGCTGGCTCGTCGATGAGCTGCTCTCACCAACGTCGTCGGCAATCGATGAGTGTCGAGCAAGGGGGATTCTCCACGGTGACGGCGACACACTGGCCTTCCGACACGAGCTCGCCCGGCGCGCCATCGAGGATTCGCTGCCCAGGGAGCGCCGCCGCGTGCTCCACGCCAAGTGCGTTGCCGCGCTCGTTGCACGCGACGACCACGAACGCCTCGCCGCCCGGTTGGTCCATCATGCAGCG
>DATGDQ010000133.1:0-13482 GCA_035310785.1 Gemmatimonadaceae bacterium
TGCAGGAATATCCACTGCGTCCACTTGTAGTACCGAGGGTCCGTGGTCGACAGCTCGTGCTTCCAGTCGACCATGAGGCCCACGCGACGCAGTTGCCGGCGGAAGTTCTCGATGTTCTGGGGAATCAGCCGCATCGGATGCCCCCCGATCTTGAGGGCGTAGTTCTCCGAGTGGATGCCGAACGCGTCGAAGCCTATGGGCTCGAAGACGCTGTTCCCCTGCAGCCGCTGAAATCGTCCATGGATGTCGGCACCGGTGAACGCAAACACGTTCCCGACGTGCAGCCCTTCAGCCGATGGGTACGGGAACATCATCAGCTGATAGAAGGGTAGCGTCGCCGACTTCAGATCGGGCTCGTTGGTGCGGCGCTCCTGCCAGCGACGCTGCCATTTGAGCTCGAGAGCGATCGGATCGTAGCTTGCCCCCACGTCGGGGACGGGATGCGGAATGGACACGGTGTTGTGGAATTGGATGCCGGCTCCCCACGGGAGCGGCGGGGCAGTGATGAAATCTAGCGTTCCCCACATGCTGGACAAGCCGAAGGAGACCTCGCTGCGCGACGTACCGTGGCGCGCCGCGCTCGGCGCGTGTGTGCCCGCGCTCGTCGCCATCGCGCTCGTCGCGTCGGCGGTGTGGCGCTGGACGGACAGTGCACTCGCAGAACTGCCGGAGCTTCGAGACGGCGCACACAACGACATCCTCGAGGCGGCCGGAGGACTCGGCGCCATCGTCGTCTTCACGGTCATCTTCGTATCGGCCATGATTGCGCGACGCGTCACGGATCCCGTCACGCTGCTGGCGCACACCGCGGAACGCGCGGCGGCGGGCGACCTCACCGTGGCGTTCGATGGAGCCGGCGACGGCGACCAGCTCGCGCGGCTGCACCATGCGCTCGCCGAAATGATCGCGGCGTTGCGCCGGCTCGTCCACGCCATGCGCGCAGCCTCGGACGAAACGGCCACGATGTCTGCGCAGATCACCGCGGGCACGGAGCAGATGTCCGCCACGGCATCGGAGTTCGCGCGCACCGCCGGTGAGCTCAGCCAGGAGGCATCACGCATGTCGTCGGCGATCACGCTCACCGCTGCGGACTCGAACCGGCTGCTGCGCGTGTCCGCGAGGCTCGATGCCGGCGCGCGCGATGGTGTCGCGCGCAACGATTCGCTGGCGGAGCTGGCGCGGAAGAGTCGCGCGCGGCTCGATGACAGCAGCAGCGCGGTGACCGCACTCGCCGCCGTAGCCGAATCGAGCGCGAGCTCCGCGGAGGCGGTGAGCAATGCCACTCACGAGATCGGAGCCTTCGTGACGCTCGTGCGGCGCATCGCGCGACGAGCGAAGCTGCTCTCGCTCAACGCATCGATGGAAGCCGCTCGCGCCGGCGAGCACGGGCAGGGCTTCGGCGTCGTGGCGTCGGAGCTTCGCTCGCTCGCGACCACGGCGTCGGACGCGGCCGAGCGTACGGAGACGGCGGTGCAGCTCGTGCTCGAGCGGGCGGAGGAGGCGCGCGAGAGCAGCCGCGAGACCGTCGCGACGCTCGGCATCGTGCAACGCGCGCAGCGCGACGCGCACGGCAGCTTCTCCGGGATCGAGAGCGCGCTCGAGGAGAGCATCGCGTGGCTGCGCACGATCGGCGATGCCGCTGCGGAATCGGGAGCGCTGCTCGCGGGTAACGACGCGCGATTGGCCGAGCTCGCGCGAGGCACCGAGTCGTTCGCGTCGGCGATGGAGCAGGTGGCGGCGGGCTCGCAGCAGCAGAGCGCGGGGGCGCAGGAGATCGCCGCGGCATCGGCGGTGCTGGCCGGCGCCTCACAGGCGCTCCAGGCGCGCGTGTCGGCATTCCGCGTCGGGGATCGCTGACAACATGGCGCGCCCGTCATCGGTGCTGCGCTGGAAGGTGCAGTCAGATGAGCACTACCGCGCGATCCGCACCCTGAGGCGCGAGCACGCGCGACAGGAGCGTCGAATCTGGCGCGAGCTCCGCATGCTGGCGTTGTGCGCCTTCGCACTCATCGGGATCGCCATGGTCGCCAAGCGATGGCGCGAGACGCGGCAGCTGCCGATCGCGTACGTGTGGGTATTCGGGATGCCGCTGCTCGCGGTCGCGCTCTACGCGGGCACTCGGCCGCTCGCCATGAAGCGCGCGGTCAAGCGGCAGCTCGACGATGACCCGAGCACGCATCAGGAACGCAGCTACACGCTCGACTCCGCGGGGCTGAGCATCGATGGCGAGAGCTTCAACGTGGAGCTCAACTGGGCGAAGATCATCGTCGTCCGCGAGACCAACGAGTTCTTCCTGTTCATCACCCGCAAGTCGGCGTTCTATCTGCCCAAGCGCGCGATCCAGTGGCCGGAGCGATTGGAGAGCGTGCGCGATCTCCTGGTCGAGTACCTGGGCGATCGGGCGGACGTGCGGTAGAGACTACGGCTTCGACAGACGATTGTACTTGGCGAGCACGGCGCGGAGTCGGTCGTGCGGGAGCGCCGTCACCCGCAGATTGTCTGCGCCTTCCATGGTTCGTGCGGCGACGAGCGCGTTGACGATCGCCTCCTCGACGGCCTGCGCGGTGGCCTCGAACAACGGTGAGATCAGATCGTTCGACAGCATCGACACCGTCGACACGGAGTCGGGCCGGAAAGTCGCGTTCGCAGTCGAAAAGGCGAGGAAGATGTCGCCGGAGGTATTCGCGCCGATCCCGCCGTTGCGTGCGATTCCGAGCGATGCGCGCTTGGCGATGCGCTTGAGCTGGTGCGGCAGCAGTGGTGCGTCGGTGGCGACGACGATGATGATCGATCCCTGGTCCTTCGCTGCGCCGTGTGGGTTCGCGCAGCGTCCCCAGCGCTCGCCTGCCGGGAGCGAGTCGCGCGTGTCGTAGCACGGAAGGAGATCGGGAATCTCCTGCCCTACCGGTGCCCCGGCGATGCGAAGCAGCTTCCGCATGCCGTAGTTGCACTGCACGAGCACACCCACCGTGTAGCCGCCGCTCGCCGCCGGGAGCTTGCGCGATGCGGTGCCGGTGCCGCCCTTGAACTCGCTGCAGATCATCCCCGTGCCGCCGCCGACATTGCCTTCGGGTACCGGTCCTCCGCGGGCTCCGTCGAGCGCCGCGAAGACGTGCTCCTTGGTGACGTGAAAGCCCGCGACATCGTTCAGCGAGTTGTCGAGCGTCTCACCGACGACGGGCAGCTCGTAGTCGAAGCTGCGGCCGTGCGTGATCGACCACTCGAGTGTCGCATCGCGCACCGTGCCCACGCTGAAGGTGTTCGTGATGAGCACCGGCCCTTCGAGCATCCCCGACTCCTCCACCCACGTCGTGCCGGTCATCTCGCCGTTGCCGTTGAGCGTGAACCAGCCGGCGAACACCGTGTCACCACGTGTGTGCCCGCGCGGGAGGATCGCGGTCACGCCCGTGCGCACCGGTCCCTTGCCGATGACGCGCTTTCCGCTCCCGCTGATGAGCGTGACCTCCCCGACCTCGACTCCCGCGACATCGGTGATCGCGTTGTACTTGCCGGGCGTGCCCTCGAACGGCACGCCGAGGTCCCGCGCGCGAGGCTCGGACTGCGCAGGTGCGCCACGTGCCGCAAGCACGGTGAGAACGGCGCAGCAAAGGCGAAACGACATGCCGGCATCCAGGTGGAGGGTGGAGCGAAGCTACAATCCGCCGCCGTCGATGCTCAAGTCACCAGCTCGCCCAACTCGTCACCCACGGCTTGCACGAGTGCCCGCACCTCGCGAACGGTATGGTCACCCATGTGTCCAATGCGAATCGTGCTCGCGGCGAGCTCGCCGTACCCCGCGCCCAACTCGAAGCCACGTTCGCGCACACGCTCGACGAAGCGCCGGGCGTCACCGGGCACGGTGAGACACGACACGGTCGGTGCGCGCACGGTCTCGCGCGCCAGCAAACCGACCCCGTGCTCCCGCACCGCCGCTTCGCTCACCCACGTGTGCACCGTCGCCGCCATCGCCCGGTGTCGAGCGAAGCGCTTCGCCAGCCCCTCGCGCTCGATCGCAGTGAGCTGCGCATCGAGAGCGAAGAGCTGCGGGATGGCCGGCGTGCCCGCCGTCCCATCCAGTCGCCAGTACTCGTCCATCCGGACCACGTCGAGGTACATCCCGCGATCCGGCAGCTCCCGTGCGCGGGCCATCGCCCGCGGCGAGCACGAGATGAACGAAAGACCAGGCGGCAGGGCGAGTGCCTTCTGCGAGGCCGCGAGCACCATGTCCAGGCGTGCGGCGTCCATCTCGACCTCCACGCCTCCCACCGACGACACGGCGTCGACCAGGAGCAGGACGTCGTCGCGCGCCGCGAGTGCGCGCCCATACGACGCAACGTCCGCCATCGCGCCCGTGGAGGTCTCGATGTGTACCGCGGTGACGGCATCGTAAACGCCGTGGTCGAGCGCATCCGACAGCGCCTCTGCGCTCACGGCGTCGCCCGGTGCGGCGACGAGACGCGTCACTCTCCTGCCGCATGCCTCGGCGATTCGCGCGAATCGCTCGCCGAACGCCCCCGCCACGAGCGAGAGCACTCGTGCTCGCGCGCCGCATCGAATGGCGGCCTCCATCATTCCGGTCGCGGCACCCGAGGAGATGTAGACGGGGTTGACCGTGCCGAAGAGCGGCGGAAGCGCCGCGTACACGCGGGCCAGGAGCTCGCGCATCTCGGGGCCGCGATGCGCGATCATCGGCCGCGCCATGGCTCGCAGAATCGCCGGGCGCACCGCGGTGGGCCCGGGAACGAAGAAATGCGAGCCTAGACGATCCGTCCGCACACCACGTCGTCGGTGCTCACGATGCGCACGTCCTGCTTCTTCCAGCTCGACACCAGGGCATCCACGGCTTCGGGGACGATCGGCTTCGTGGCGTCGAGCACGAGATGAATCGTCGGGATCCCGACGTCGATCAGCCCGTCGAGCGCATAGCGAACGCAGTAGTCGAGCGTGACCCCGTAGAGCACGATCTCGGTGGGATCCCACGCCTCGATCACCGTGCTGGTATTCGGGTTGGAGAACACATCGAAGCGATGCTTGCGAATGAGCACGTCCGCATCGTGCGACGCCAGGCGGCGCACGAGCGTCTCGTGCGGAATCGGATCGGGCTCGATCACCAGCGGCGACTCGAGCTGCGTTTCGGGAATCTTCTCCGCGCCCAGCGATCCGCGCATGCAGTGCGGCGGGAAGGTCTCGCGATAGTCCGGCGTGAGGGAGATCTCCGCGTGCTCGAGCGTGTGGTCATCGGAGGAGGCCACGATCCGGTGCCCGTGCGCATGCGCGTATTTCGTGAGCTGTTCGAGCTTCGGCTTGATGAGCTCCGCGCCCTTCACGTACAGCGTGCAGTCGGGATCCATGAAGTCGTGCTGTGTATCGACATCCCAGAAGATCACCGGATGCTTCATCGCATTGCTCCCAGGCTGACATCGCGCCCTGCTCTCGCATGGAAAGCTAGCGACGAAGCCGGTCGGCCGGCAGAACGCGGAAACGGCGCGTGCGAAGTGCTCGCACGCGCCGTTCGTCGATCCCTTCCGAATGTTGCCCGCTGTCCTCTACTGCTGCTGTTTGCCGATCACGACTCTGCGATTGAGCTGGCGCCCCTCCGCCGTTGAATTCGGCGCGATGGGATCGGCCTCACCCTTGCTATCGGCAATCATGCGCGAGGCATCGACTCCCTTCGAGGCGAGGTAGCTCTTCACGCTCATCGCGCGCGCCATGCCGAGCTTCAGATTGTACGCCTCGCTGCCAACGCTGTCCGTGTAGCCGGTGATGGTGATGTTCACCGAGCGAGCCGCCGGAGTATTGAGCTCCATCGCGAGCGAATCCAGCCGTGCCCGCGCCACCGGGCGAAGCACCGACTTGCCGACGTCGAAGTTGGCGTCGCGCAGCACGAGAATCACATCCTGCCCCTTCACCGTTCGCGTAACGGTGTCGCGGGTCGTAATCTGTGTGCGCATGTTCACCTGCAGCGTGTCGACTCTCACTTTCACGACCGTATCGACCATGTGCTCGCGCACGGTGACCGTGTCGTGCTGCACGACCGGCGGGCCGGCCACGACCGTTGGTGCAGCCTTGCGCGCCCCCGGATAGAACGAGACGCCTGAGAACGCGCCCCACGAAGGGCGGTGACTGCTGACCTGCGCATTCGCTTCGGTGCGGAGCGCGGCCCAGTTCGCAAGCTTGAGCCGAAAGCCGACGCCCGTGTGCCCCGTCCAGAACTTGAGGTTGTGCGTTCCCGGCACCACCGGAGCCTCGAAATGGAAGCTCTCGTGGCCGCCGCCGAGCACGACGTAGGGGCGGAAGCGGTTCCCGGGCATCTGCAGCTGCAGCGCGAGTGTGGGGAGCAGCTCGTTCACCTGCCCCTGCGAGACCGTATTCAGCTGGGGAATCCACGATCCCACCAGCTCCGCGTTGAGCGAAACGACGCGCGAAAATCGATATCCGATTCCGACCGTGCCTCCGCCACCCCATTCGTGCTTGGCGGCGAGGTCGTACGTGAGCTTGCGAGCCGTGGGATAGAGGCCGAGCTCCCAGTGTCCCGAAGAGTCGGGACTCTGGCCAGCCAGCGGCGAAGACAGGAGCGCCAGGACGGCCCCGGCGATCAAGACACTGCGCATACAACCTCATCGACGTTGAGAACGCACGTGGAACCGTGCAGCGAAGGCACAGGCGGAGGCGCCTGCCGCCGATAGAGGACGCGCAGATTGCATCGGGCGAAACGAATCGTGCCTCGATCCACGCCGATTGGATCAATATGTCCGATATGCGATTATCGGCCGCGGCGCTCGAGCTTCCGTTCCCGTCTCCTCGCCAGCGCCATGATGGCCGCGGCGCCGTACACCCGCAGCGCGACGATGACGCCGATCGCGACCACCGCCGCCGTCGTGTACACGCGCCAGATGAGCAGAAGGTGCCGGTGGTGCTCGCCCAGATTTCCCACCGCGCCTCCGACGAAGCCGAGGTCGATCACCCCTGCACCGGAGGGTGTCGGCACCAGAATCTGCGCATACAGGAGCGCGAACGAGGCGAAGGTGAGAGGCCCCATCGGCGGCGGAAACGGCAGCGTCAGCGCCAGCACGGGCAGAATTGCCACCCGCGCCGCGAGTCCCAGGAGTGTGAGCGGCACGCTCGCGAGCAGCGGCCACGCCGGCATGCGACGCGCGTACGCCCACGCGCGACGCGTGTTCCGCTGGAGCGTGTGTGATGCCTTGGGCATTGCGCGGCGCAGGAAGATCCACCCGACGATGCCCGCGATCACCAGCGCGGCGACCAACGGCCAGGTGTGACGCGCCGTCTCCGCGAGCATGGGCCGCGCACTATGCCACCATCGCGGTGCGTAGATGAGCGCGAGCCACCCCGCCGCGGCAGCGGTCACCGGTCCGGTGACGAGCAGCTCGTACGTCACCGCGACGAATGCCGCCGTCACCGGCACGCCCGCGAACACCGCAGCCGCGAGCCGCGCGGGCTCGGCCCCGAGGCGATTCGGCGTGATCGCCGCGGCGGCATCACCGACCGTCGTCATCACGAACGCATCGCGAAACGGGACCGGCACTCGCAGCCCCGCCAGCAACCACTGGAAGCGCAACGCCCGAGTGACCAGATCGATCACCACCAGAACACTACAGATGAGATGCGCTTCGAGGATGGACATCCAGGGGCAGAATACTCACTTCGCGCCGGTTGCCGCCAGTGAGCGATCCCGAATAGCTTCCATGCCGATGCCACCGCCACTCACGCGTCGCGCCCGGCTCGATCCCTCCGTCTTCCATCTTCCCGTCGAGCGAATGCGGGAAGGCTACTACTCCGACAAGTACTTCGTTCGCGCGCGCGAGATCCTCATCGCGGATCACCACACCGCGCACGTCACGATGCAGGTGTTCGGCAAGTCCCAGGCGTACCTCGGCGGCATGGACGAGGCGATCGCGATTCTCAAGCTCTGCTCCGACGACTGGAGCGCGCTGACGGTGCGCGCGCTCTACGATGGAGAGCCGATCGAGCCTTGGGAAACCGTGCTGACGATCGAGGGTCCGTACGAGATGTTCGCGCATCTCGAGACGCTCTATCTGGGTGTGCTCGCCCGGCGCACGCGCGTGGGCACCAACACCAGACTCGTGGTCGACGCGGCGCATCCGAAAACGGTGATGTTCTTTCCCGCGCGCCACGATCACTGGCTCGTGCAGACCGGCGATGGCTACGCCGCGCACATCGCCGGTGCAATCGGCGTCTCGACGGATGCGCAGGCGAGCTGGTGGGGCTCCACGGGGATCGGCACCGTCCCGCACGCACTCATCGCCGCGTACGACGGCAACACCGTGCTCGCGACGAAGAAATTCGCCGAGTACATCGATCCGGCGGTGCAGATCATCACGCTCGTGGACTACGAGAACGACTGCGTGCGCACCAGCCTGGAGGTCGCGCGCGCAATGGATGGACGGCTGTGGGCAGTACGACTCGACACCTCGGAAAATCTGGTGGATCGCTCCATCGTTCCGCAGATGGGCACCTTCCGTCCTACCGGCGTCAACCCGCAGCTCGTGTGGAACGTGCGACGCGCACTCGACCAGTCCGGATTCCCCGCGGTGCAGATCGTCGTCTCCGGCGGATTCACGGTCGAGAAGATCCGCGCGTTCGAAGAGGCCGGTGTGCCGGTGGACTCCTACGGCATCGGCTCCTCGCTCTTTTCGGGGCGCTTCGATTTCACGGCAGACATCGTTTCGGTCAATGGCAAGCCTCAGTCGAAGGCGGGGCGCGTCGCCATCGCGAACCCGAGGCTCGAGCTCGTGGAATGAGGGTACGTTTTCATCGCGCGTGGCTCGAAATTTCCCGGAAATAGCATGAGCTTCACTCGGGATTCAGCAGGCTGCATTTCCTTGTATTGTGGCTACGTTCGGCATACTTTCACTCCGTCGCTCACCAGGTGCGCTCTTTTGGCGCCCGCCCATAGACATAGCAAGGATTCGGGATGACCCGTGATCTCCGCATGCGCTGGCTGACGCCGGCACTCGCGCTGCTACTCGCCGTCGGACTTTCGGCGTGCAATTCGTTCGCTCCGAACACCATTTTCGGTGCTCATTCGGAGTTCGGGCATTCGGTCGATGTCCTCACGCGCCGACTCCTGTACATGGGCATCGTCGTGTTCATCCTGGTCGAGACGCTGCTGCTCGTCATCCTGGTGAAGTTCCGGCATCATGAAGGGAACGTGGAAGCCAGGCAATTCCACGGGAACTCGACACTCGAAATCGGCTGGACACTGATTCCGGCGGTCATTCTCGCGTTCATCGCGGTGCCGACGATCAGGACGATCTTCAAGACCCAGGCAAAGGCGATCCCGGGCGCGCTGCAGGTGGACGTCATCGGCCACCAATGGTGGTGGGAGTTCCGCTACCCGCAGTACGGCGTCGTCACGGCCAACGAGCTCTATCTGCCCGTGGGCCGCACCGCGAATTTCGCGCTCACGACGAAGGACGTGCTCCACTCCTTCTGGGTGCCCAAGCTCAACGGCAAGCGCGATCTGATCTCGAACCACACCAATTACATCTGGTTCACGCCCGATTCGGCGTACGCGTGGAACGGATTCTGTGCCGAGTACTGCGGCACGTCGCACGCGAACATGCGCTTCAAGGTGTTCACGGTGACGCCCGCCGAGTTCGACGCCTGGATCGCGCATCAAAAGACGAACGCAGTCGGCAGCGCGCCTCCCGCGCCCGCGATCGCGGCGGACAGCGGCAAGAGCGCGGGCGCCACGACCACGGCGAGCGCGGGCGCCAAGGGCGCCACGCCGGCAAACGCGAAGGCGGCGCCCGCCGCGGTCACGACCCCCGTGCTGAACGTGTCGGACACCACGTCCGCCACGTATCCGCGCTCTCAGCTACCCGAGTGGGTGAAGCCGAAGACGCCCACGCCAGCGGCGCTCACGTTCGATCAGTCCGCAACGGGAGACGTCACGCGCGGCGCGACGCTCTTCAAGACTGCACCGTGCATCGCCTGCCACTCGGTCAGGGGCGTGCCGACCGCCGCGGGAATCATCGGCCCGAATCTGACGCACGTAGGAAGCCGGACGACCATCGCCGGCGGGCTGTACCCGAACGATCTCAGGCATCTCCAGCTCTGGATCAAGAATGCACCGGCGATGAAGCCGGGCAGCTTGATGCCGCTCTTCGGCAAGACCGAAAAGGGAGATACCCCGGGCGTCTACACCGACCAGCAGATCGCGGATCTCGCCGCGTATCTCTCGTCCCTGAAGTAATCGGAGATCGACATGGCCACCACTGTTTCACTGCCGGAGACCCCGCATCGGGAGCCCAGCCACAGGTACGACACCGGAGTGTGGAGCTGGCTCGCGACCACTGACCACAAGCGCATCGGTCAGCTCTATCTCTATACGTCGGTCCTCTGGTTCCTCATTGGCGGGATCGAGGCCGCGATCATTCGCGCCCAGCTCTATAATCCGAACCAGCATCTCGTCACGGCGCAGACGTACAACGAGCTGTTCACGATGCACGGCACGACGATGATCTTCCTCGTCGTCATGCCGCTCTCCGCCGCGTTCTTCAATTTCCTGATCCCGCTGCAGATCGGCGCGCGCGACGTCGCGTTCCCGCGCCTGAACGCCTTCAGCTACTGGGTGTTTCTGTTCGGCGGACTGTTCATGAACTTCTCCTGGTTTCTGCACGCCGCACCGAATGCGGGCTGGTTCGGCTACGCGCCGCTCACCACGCGCCCCTTCTCGCCCGGCCTCAACATCGACTTCTGGGTGATCGGCCTGCAGATCCTCGGCGTGTCATCGCTGGCGGCCGGATTCAACTTCATCACCACGATCATCAACATGCGCGCGCCCGGGATGCACTTCATGCGCATGCCGATCTTCTCGTGGATGGCGTTCGTCACGCAGTTTCTGATCATCCTCGCGTTTCCGATCATCACGGTCGCGGTGACGTTCCTCATGCTCGACCGTTTCTTCGGCACGAACTTCTACGAGATCTCGGCGGGCGCGGATCCCCTGCTCTGGCAGCATCTCTTCTGGCTGTTCGGACATCCCGAGGTCTACATCCTGATTCTCCCGGCGTTCGGTCTCGTGTCCGAAGTGTTGCCGGTGTTCTCGCGCAAGCCGCTCTTCGGCTATCCCGTGATGGTGTATTCCGGCATTCTCATCGCCTTCCTCGGCTTCGGCGTGTGGGCGCACCACATGTTCGCCGTCGGTATGGGCCCCATCGCGGATTCGTTCTTCAGCATCACCACGATGCTGATCGCGATTCCAACGGGCGTGAAGATCTTCAATTGGCTGGGCACGATGTGGGGCGGCTCGCTGCGCTTCACCACGGCGATGAAGTTCGCGATCGGGCTCGTGGCGTTCTTCACGATCGGTGGCATCTCGGGTGTGATGCACTCCTCGCCACCCTCGGATCTGCAGCAGACGGACAGCTACTTCATCGTCGCCCACTTCCACTACGTGCTCTTCGGCGGTTCGATGATGGGCCTCTTTGCCGGCCTCTACTTCTTCTATCCGAAGATCACGGGGCGCCTGATGAACGAGAAGCTCGGAAGCTGGCACTTCTGGCTCACCGCGATCGGAATGAACCTGACCTTCTTCCCGATGCACTTCCTCGGGTTGGACGGCATGCCGCGCCGCATCTCGACGTATGATGCCGGCCAGGGTTGGGAGAAGAACAACCACTTGGCGACGTACGGCGCGGCCATCATCGTGATCGCCACGCTCTTCTTCGTCTACAACTGGCTCTCGAGCCTGAAACGCGGCGCCGTTGCGGGCAACGATCCGTGGGGTGGCGCCACGCTGGAGTGGACGATTCCGTCGCCCCCGCCGGACTACAATTTCGCGAAGGTTCCGAGAGTGACATCGCGCTATCCGCTGTGGGACCGCACGTCGCCACAGCTGACCGTCGACGTTCCGCACGACAAGGAAGACGAGCAGAAGATGGATGTGACGATCGCGGGCCAGAGCGCGGGCACCGCGCCAGCACCCGCGGATACGGAGCTCAACGCTCCGAACGCGCACCCATCCGCCAGGGAGCTCGGCATCGTGATGCCGACGCCAACCGTCAAGCCGCTTCTCGCAGCGCTCACGCTCGGCACGGTGTTCATCGGGCTGATCTGGCACAAGAATCTGCCCCTCATGTTCATCGGCGCTGCGCTGTTCGTTCTCTCGCTCTACAGCTGGCTGCTCACCCCGCTCGAGCCCGAGCACCACTAGCTCCGCACACACACGCCTACTGCACTTCGGAGAACGCTTTGGCCACTGCAGCTCTCAACTCACTCGACGCGCACGCGGGCGGAGAACATCCGCCGACCAGCACGGGGCTCAACAGCACGAAGATCGCCATCTGGGCGTTCATCGGCTCGGAGTGCTTCTTCTTCGCGTCGCTGATCTCGACGTACCTCATCTATCGAGGACGCTCGCCCGTGGGGCCGTTCCCTCACGAGGCGTGGACGGATCCCGCGACCGGGCACGTGTTCAAGGCGATCCTCAACATCCCCGTCACGTCGGTCTCGACCTTCGTGCTGCTCATGTCGTCGCTGGCCATGGTGCTCGCGCACTCCGCGGTCGTGCGCGGCGACCGAAGGTCGTCCAAGATCTGGCTCGCCTCTACGGCCATTCTCGGCGCCACCTTCCTCGGATTTCAGGCCTACGAGTTCACGTCGTTCGTGCACGAAGGGCTGACGATCCACACGAACCTTTTCGGCTCGTCTTTCTTCATCCTCACCGGATTCCACGGCGCGCACGTCACCGCCGGCGTCATCTGGCTGCTGACGCTCCTGTTCATCGACATGAAGCGAGGGCTCTCGCCGAACGAGGCGATCAACGTGGACGTATGCGCCCTGTACTGGCACTTCGTCGACGTGGTCTGGATCGCGATCTTCACACTCGTCTATCTCATCAAGTAACCGGGGACTTCAGATGGCAGCCGATCACTCGCACTCGTCGGTATCGCACGACGCCAGAGGGAACGCTACCCCCCACGAGCACGCGCATCCGGACTGGGGCACCTACAAGTGGGTCGCGCTCATCCTGACGCTGATCACGGGGCTCGAGGTGTGGATCTACTACATCCCCTCCTTCACGGCCACGAATCTGTTCGTCCCCACGCTGCTGATTCTCTCGGCCGTCAAGTTCACGATCGTCGTGATGTTCTACATGCATCTCAAGTACGACGCCAAGCTCTTTCGCGCACTGTTCGTAGGCCCGCTCGTGCTCGCGGCGTTCACGCTGGTTGGATTGCTCTTCCTCTTCGGTCATCTCAAGATCAATCTCTGATGGTGCGGCGGTAACGGCATTCCCCGCGCGCGAGCGGCTCCTGTCGCTCGACGTGTTCCGGGGGATCACCGTTGCCGGAATGCTCCTCGTGAACAATCCGGGGAGCTGGTCATCGATCTACGAACCGCTGGAGCACGCGCCCTGGTTCGGCTGGACGCCCACCGATCTAATCTTCCCGTTCTTTCTCTTCATCGTCGGGGTCACCACGCACCTCTCGC
>DATGDQ010000134.1:0-6663 GCA_035310785.1 Gemmatimonadaceae bacterium
GTGACCTCTTCGCTGCGCTCTCGATAGTTCTCGACAAGCCGTTCGTCGTGGGCGATGCGATCAACGTCGGCGACGCGGCTGGAACAGTCGAGCACATCGGGCTCAAGTCCACGCGCCTGCGGAGCGATTCCGGCGAGATGATCATCATCTCGAACGGCGACCTGCTCAAGAGTCGGATTCGCAACTATCGGGGACAGGAGAAGCGGCTCGTCGTTCTCCGACTCGGGATCGCGTACGGTACCCCGGTGGAGAAGCTCGCGCGCGTCCCGGAAATCATTCAGGCCGCGGCGGAGCGTGAGGAGAGCGTGAAGTTCGACAGGTCGAATTTCACCACCTTCGGCATGTTCGCGCTCGTGACGGAGTCGGTGTACTCGGTTTACAAGTTGAGTTATGCTGAGTACATGAAGGCACAGCAGCGCATCAATCTCGACATTTACAGAAAGCTGTCCGACGAGGGAATCGAGATCGCGCATCAACCCCCGATGGTCACTGCCGCGCCGGGCGACCAGGCGAAGTGATGGAGGCGTACAGGTGAAACTGAGCACGGTCACATTCGCAGCTCTCACGGCACTCGCAATTGCCGCCCCTCGCGTACGCGCGCAGGACCAGGAGCAGGATCGGGAGCAGGAGCACGCGCATCTCGGCGTCGACCGGTTCGGCAGCTTTCTCAGCTGGGCGTGGACGGACCATGGGACACGCGGCCACGAGTTCGGCGCCGATGTCGACATCGGGTCCATCATCTCGCCGAAGCTGCGACTGGCATTGGGGCTGAACTACTTCCACGCGGACATCGATCGCCGCAATCACCTCGGAAATCCCGTTGACGGCACGTTTCATGACTTCAGTGTGCATGCGGAGGCGAGTTACGAGATTGTTCGCATCGGGCGACTGGGTCCCTACGTGGGCGCGGGAGTGGGCGTGCATTGGCGCGGAAGCAGCATCGACAACGACGTCGACAACACCGCGCGCCTGTACAAGGGTGCGGTCGTGGGCGGTGACTTCTTCGGCGGAGCGACACTCGCGCTCACGCAATCCCGGCGGTATTCGCTCTACGCCGAAGCGCGGCGCGTGGAGGCGCAGAACGTCGAGCGCACACTCGCTCGGCTCGGCATCATCATCAGGTTCCGTTAGCCATGGCGGCGTCCATGAACGAGCGGGACGTATCCTTTCTCTCGGGCGACGCCGCGCTGCGGGGAGTGCTCTCGATTCCCCCGCGGGCCAAGGCCATCGTCATCTTCGCCCACGGCAGCGGGAGCAACAGCCGGAGCAAGCGCAACGCCGACACGGCGCGCACGCTCTTCGAGGAGGGGTTCGCATCCCTGCGCGCCGATCTGCTCACGGACGAAGAGACGGCGCTCAACGAGCGCACGGGCCAGTTTCGCTTCGATGTCAAGCTGCTGGCCGAGCGTGTGCTCGCGGCGACGGCGTTCGTTGGGACGGTGACGGAAGCGCAGATGCTTCCGATCGCATACTACGGCGCGAGCACGGGAGCGGCGGCGGCGCTCACGGCGGCAGCAAAGCGGCGCGATGTATACGCGGTGATCTCGCGTGGCGGCCGCCCGGATCTCGCGATCAGCTGTCTCCCGGATGTGCGAGCGGCCACGCTACTGATCGTCGGCGGAGCGGATGTGCCGATCATTCCGCTCAACGAGGAGGCACTCGCATTACTCGCCGGAGAGAAGGAGCTGGCCATTGTGCCGGCCGCCACGCATCTGTTCGAGGAGCCCGGCGCACTCGAGGAGGTGGGCCGCCTCACCGTCGACTGGCTGACACGTCATCTGCCACGAGCACCCGGATAGTCATGCTTTTCCGCAATCGTGCGGAGGCGGGACGGTTTCTCGCTCGCGAGCTGCTCGATGCGGTTCCGGAGTTGCGCGTCGAGCCCGTGACCGTTCTCGCGATTCCGCGCGGCGGAGTGCCGGTAGCGGCACCCATTGCGGCGAGTCTGCGGGCGCCACTCGATGTGTTCATCGCGCGAAAGCTCGGTGCTCCGGGGCGGGAAGAGCTCGCGATCGGCGCCGTCGCCGCCGACGGCACGCGCGTCCTCGATCGCGAGCTCGTTCACGCGCTGCGCGTGAGCGACGCCTACCTCGAGAAGATCACCGCGCGCGAGATCGCGGAGGCGCAGCGCCGCCTCGCCCTCTTTCGCGGCACACGGCCGGCGCCCATCGTGCACGGTCGCTCGGTCATCCTGGTGGATGACGGACTCGCCACCGGCGCAACGGCTCGCGCGGCGCTCGAGGTGCTGCGCTCCGAGAGGCCGTTGCGACTCATTTTCGCGGCACCGGTGGCGAGCGCCGAGGGGGCCGCAGCGATCGCAGCGCTCGGCGTGATTACCGTATTCTCGGCGATTCCGAGGCATTTTCAGGGCGTGGGGGAGTGGTATGAAGAATTCGATCAAACGAGCGACGAGGAGGTCCTCGCGCTTCTGTCGGCGGTGAACGATCGATGATGTTGTGGAGGCGTCTCGATCTGCCGGGCCACGAGACCGCGGAGATCACGCAACAGCGCAACCGATGGAATCTCGTGGGCACCGCGATGTTCGTATATCGGAAACACCCGTGCAGGCTCGACTACGAGATCGAGTGCGACATGACGTGGGGCACGCGCGATGTCACGGTGCGTGGCCAGATCGGTGCGTCGCCCGTGTCACTCGTGCTCTCGCGCGATGCCGGTGGCGAGTGGTGTGCGAATGGCGTAGCGCAGCCCGATGTCCACGGCTGCATCGATGTCGACCTCGGCTTCAGTCCATCGACGAACCTGTTGCCCTTACGGCGGTTGAAGCTCGCGGTGGGCGCACGGGCCGATGTGCGTGCGGCGTGGGTGCGCTTCCCGGATCTGTCTCTCGAGGTGCTGGAGCAGAGCTACACGCGCCTCGCGGAGCTCACATACCTGTACGAGAGCGCGGGCGGCGCCTTCAGGCGCGAGCTCACGGTCAACGTCGATGGCTTCGTGGTGGATTATCCGGGGCTGTGGCGGGACGAGACGCAAATGACGAACGAGCGGGTGGACGCGAACCAATCCGGCTGAACGAATCGAGCTCGACACGATCGGGGACGTACGATGCCTTGCCGCCGAATTCGTTCCCTTGGCCGATTCGTGTATTGCTGTTGCCTCGAGTCAGCGCGATGCGGGCTGCTGCTGGGTGAGACAGTGCAGCGTGCCGAGGCCCCATACGAGATCCACCGCGTGAATGCCCACCACTTCCCGCGTCGGGAACAGCTCGGCGATCGTGTTGAGCGCCGCGCGATCGCTGCGATCGTTGAATGTCGGCACCATCACGACATCGTTCGCGACATAGAAGTTCGCGTAGCTCGCGGGCAGTCGCTCGCCCTGCATCATCACCGGCCGAGGGAAGGGAAGCCGCACGATCCGGAGACCGCCCGGCCACGTGCTCGCCTCCGACTCGAGGCGTCGCACGTTGTCCATCGACCGCTCGTGATTGTCATCGGTGGGATCATCCTCCACTGCGAGCACGATCGTTCGCTCGTCGGTGAAGCGCGCGATGTCGTCCACGTGGCCGTGTGTGTCATCGCCCACGCATCCGTGGCCGAGCCAGATCGTGCGCGTAATGCCCAGGTAATGGTCGAATGCGCGCTCGTAGTCCGCGCGTCCCATCCCCGGATTTCGCGTTTGGACATCCGAGAGGAGCCACTCCTCCGTCACCAGCAACGCGCCCGCGCCATTCGTCTCGATGCCGCCGCCCTCGAGCACCAGCCGGCCTTCGCCATCGGGGCGCTGCGCCTCCTCTCGATCCATGCCCGACAGCTCCCCGATCGCGAATCCGATGAGCTCATCGCGCGCGAAATTCTCGTACTTCGCCCACGCATTGAAGCGCCAGCTCACCCAATGCACGGTGCCGTTGGGCGCCATGACCGCGGTGGGTGCCGAGTCGCGCAGCCACACGCGATCGGTGCCCACCACGTGCAGTCGCACGCTCTCGAGATTCACGCCGTGGGAGATGAGCGCCCCGCGCGCCTCTTCCCTCACCGACTCGTCATCGCAGAGCACGTCGACTCGCTCGTGCTGGTGCAGCACCCGCACGATCTCGGCGTAGACCCACGGAATCGGCTCGAACTTGCCCGGCCAGTCCGGACGGTGGTGCGGCCACCCGATCCATGTCGCCGCGTGCCTCTCCCACTCGGCGGGCATGCGCTGACCGGGAAAGTGCACGCCGTCGTCTCGACGCGCGTACACCGAGAGGGACGGCTGCGTCACCCGATGTAGCGGTTCAGGATTGGACCGTAGGCGTCGATGCGGCGGTCGCGCAGGAACGGCCAGTTGCGTCGCGTGTACTCGATCGCGCCCGGATCGCACACGGCGGTGAGAATGGCCGGCTCGGTGCCCGCCTCCGCGATCATGCGGCCGTACGGATCGCACACGAAGGAGTGGCCGAAGAATTCGAGCCCATCGGTTCCCGGCTCCGGCTCGAACCCCACGCGGTTCACCGCGGCCACGTACACCCCGTTGGCTATCGCATGTGCGCGTTGTGCGGTGCGCCACGCGTCGGCCTGCGCCGCGCCCCACTCCGCTTTCTCCTTCGGATGCCAGCCGATCGCGGTGGGAAAGAAGAGCACCTGGGCGCCCATGAGTGCCGTGATGCGTGCGGCCTCGGGATACCATTGATCCCAGCAGATCAGTACGCCAATCGTCGCGAACTTCGTCTTGAACACGCGAAAGCCGCTCGGCGGCCGGGACTCATCGTGCTGATAGATCTCGCCGGGGGTGAAGTAGTACTTCTCGTGGTACAGCGGATCGTCGGGGATGTGCATCTTGCGATAGACTCCCAGCAGAGCGCCATCGCTGTCGATCACGCCGGCGGAGTTGTGGTAGACGCCCGGGCCGCGCTTCTCGAAGATCGGCACGATGATCACGACCTCGAGCTCGCGCGCGAGGCGCTGCATCCGCTCGGTGACGGGTCCTGGAATCGGCTCCGCAAGGTCGAACCGCTCGGCATCGGTCACCTTGCAGAAGTACGGAGCGTCGAAGAGCTCCTGCAGGCAGATGATCTGCGCGCCGCGCTGTGCCGCCTCGCGAATGCCGCGTTCGGCGTGCTCGACCGCGGCGGCCGCATCGACCGGCACCGCCTGTTGTACGAGTCCGATCGTGAATGGGGAGTCGGCCACTGAATCCGATTGTTATTCGATGATCTTGCGAAAAGAGCCGGAGAGTCGCTTGAGCGATCCGGCGGGCGAGTGCGGCCACGCATCGTTCGCCGGTGGCGCGCAGATGCCGATGACGATGTCCATCACGTTGGTGGCGGTGAGGTCCGTGCGGAGCAGCGCGCCAGCGGCGTCGAGCGATGGATGCGAGTCGTGCGCTGCGAGATCGGCTTCGGGATCACGTCCCGAGCTCCGGATCGCGGCCCACGTCTCCTTGTCGACGATGGCCCCCGCGGCATCGGTGGGTCCGTCTCGGCCATCGGTGCCGCAGGCGAGCAGCGTCGCGCCGCGCGCGCTCTTCGCCGTTGCGAGCTCGCGCGCGGCGGACAAGGCGAGCTCCTGGCAGCGTCCGCCGATCCCCGTGGCGTCCTCCATGGTGACCGTCGTCTCTCCCCCCCAAAGGAGGCAGCTTTGCACTGGACGATTGGTTAGTGGCGAGGGCCCGGAGCCACAATAGCTTATTAACGTCGTCGCGAGCTGCCTCCCCACCAGCGCGGCCTCACCAGCGAGTGCACTGTTCAGTATTCGAGGCTCGTAGCCCAGCTCCCTGGCACGAGCGGCCGCCGCTTCGAGTGCAACGCGATTGCTGGCGATGATCTTGCGCTCGACACGTGCGAAGATGCTGTCGCCGGGCTTGGGCGTTTCGCGCGAAGGATCGTGCTCGATGGAAGCCACGTGTTGTCGCAGCTGAGTGGGCATGCGCTCCCACAGCCTCGACGAGAGAAGAAGCTCTCTGATCTCCTTGGCCGTACTGGGATCAGGAGAGCATGGACCCGATCCGATCGCGGCGAGATCATCGCCGATGACATCGGACACGATGAAATTTCGAATGCGAGCGCCGTGCAATGCTGATGTGAGACGGCCGCCGCTCCAGCGAGTGAACCGTTTGCGGATGAGATTCATGGTCGCAATGTCCAAACCGGATCCCAGCAAGAGCTCGAAGAGCTGCGTGATCTCTTCGGCCTTGAGCGCGCCCTCCGGTGCGGCAATGAGGCTCGTCGCGCCGCCGGAGAGCAGCACCCAGACCTCATCGTCGAGCTTCACTTCTCTCGCGATCCTGCCGACTTCGTCCGCGGCCGCAAACGAGCGCGGTCCCGGCAGTGGATGGTCGCCGTCGACGAAGGTGAGGCGCGGATGGGGTGCGGGCAATACGCGCGGTGCGACGATCACACCGCCTGCGGGCTCGAGTCCGTGCCTCGCGAGAAAGTCGACTGCGGCGATGGCCATCGGATTCGCAGCCTTCCCGATTGCGATGATCCACACGCGGCGCTGGCCGATCTCCTTCGAGATCCGCTCGAGCGCCGTCGTGAGCGCAGGACCCGGCGCCACCGCACGCACGGCTGCCCAGTACAGCTGGACGAGTGCCGTGCGCGCATCGATCGGACGTCCTGCGGGCAACACTGCCCACTGGGGCTGGCTCGGCGTCTTCATCGATCGTAAGATCGCGACTGAGGCCGCGTCGCGCGAGTGCGAAAATCTGATCCTCAATTTGAACTGACCG
>DATGDQ010000135.1:0-7778 GCA_035310785.1 Gemmatimonadaceae bacterium
GATCGCTTCGGCGAGCCCCGCGCGCAGGTGATTCGGCGGAAGGGTCGCGAGCACGGAAGGATCGACGATCACCGCGCGTGGTCGATGGAAGGCACCCACGAGATTCTGATCGCGCGCGCGGCGCGCTCGAGTGGCTCTGTCGTGCGACGGTGCTCGTGCTACTGGCGTGGCTGTTCATCCATGCCATCCGCGTGCGGCGAAACGGGCCGGTGGACCAGGCGACAGCGACGACACTCGCACGGAAACTCGTGGCGTGGAGCACGAGTACGCCTCCGTCCGCGGTGCACGTG
The DNA here is from genome assembly GCA_035310785.1 of Gemmatimonadaceae bacterium. Lineage (GTDB taxonomy): Bacteria > Gemmatimonadota > Gemmatimonadetes > Gemmatimonadales > Gemmatimonadaceae > FEN-1250. The sequence goes on from DATGDQ010000135.1 coordinate 291, forward strand.
GGTCTCGATCATCCTCCCGCGGGGCGCGAACGCGACTGGCTCGCCGCCCTTCCCGGTGCGGGAACCAGCGTCGCCTGGAGCGGCTCCTCTCTCACTCCAACCGCGGTGTCCGTGGAGCCGCGCGTGGATCCCGCACGCGGCGCCGATGCGAGCGTCGCTGCTCCGAATGCGACAATCGTCGCGCTCTCGGACACGCTCGGACCGCTCGACAGTGCGCGGACCGCAGGCACCGGAGCACGCATCTACATTCCGAAAGTCCGAAGTATCGTCGATGCGCGAACGGGCTCGATCGTGGCCCGCGCGGCCTCACGCGACACGGTCGAGCTCCACAAACTCCTGTTGATCGGACAGGCGGGATGGGAGGCGAAGTTCACCCTGGCCGCGCTGGAGGAGCGTGGCTGGGTCGTGGATGCTCACATCGCGGTCTCGCCGAAGAGCGATGTTCTGCAGGGGAAGATTCTCGCCATCGACACGGCACACTACTCGGCGGTCATCGCGCTCGACAGCACGGCCGGGCGATACTCGGATCAGATCGCCGCCTACGTGCAGCAGGGTGGAGGATTGATCATGTGGTCTCCCGCCGCGCGCGTGCGCGCGCTCGCCGCGCTCGCGCCAGGCGCAGCGACGGGAACCGTCATCGAGGACGATCTCGACATTCCTCCCGACTCTGCCCCGCGCTCCGCGCTCGAGCTCACGCCGATCACGTCTCTGCGCGAGGACGCCATCGTGCTCGAGCGTCGCGGCAGCGATGTGGGGATTGCGGCGCGTCGCGTGGGGAGAGGCCGCGTGCTCGAGTCGGGATATACGAACTCATGGAGGTGGCGCATGGCCGGGGGCAGCGATGCGGTGGACAGGCATCGCGAATGGATCGCCGGTTTGGTCGCACTGGCGGCGGCCGGCAGCTATCACGAGGTCGCCGCCGCGCCGGCCAACGTCGCACCGCTCGCAACGCTCGTCGACAAGCTGGGACCGGCGACGACGCCCGTGCCCGACACGCTCGACCCGGCGATTCTCACCCGGTGGCTGTTCGGCGCGATCTGCGCCGCGCTTGTGCTGGAATGGACGTCGCGACGCACTCGCGGAGTCAAGTAACGCAGAACCGCTCAGGAGAGATTCATCTTCCTGAGCAGCTCCTGGAATCTCGGGTGCGATTGCAGCGGCGCGAGAAGGAACGAGCCTTTGATGCCGTAGGCCGCACCGGCATGTTCCTGCACCGAGCGCTCGAGCAGGTCGAGCGCCCGCTCGTGCTCGCCGAGCCCGGCGTAGACGAACACCAGCTGATACGGCGACACGTAACCGTGCCTGGCTTCCGCTTCGAGCCGCTGCAGAATTTCGCGCGCCTTGTCGGTGCGTCCTGTGAGTCCGTACGCGAGTCCGAGCTGTGCGACCCATTGCGTCGTGGCGGGTGAGAGAGAAACTGCCCGTTCCAGGGATGCGAGTCCGGCGTCGACATTCCCGTTCTTGAGAAGTGCCCAGCCGAGAGTCGCGTGTGCACGGTCGAGATCAGGCTCGAATGCCAACGCGCTCTCCGCGCCTATCGCAGCCTCCGTGTAGCGTCCGGCGCGAAGGAGCGTCGTCGCGACATCCAGCCTGTGCGCGAGCGGATCCATTTCCTGGGCGCGACGCAGCAGCGCGATGGCTTCGTCGAAGCGGCGCTGGGCCGAGCACAGGCGACCGTACAGATCGTAGGTGTCGGCGCTGTTGGGATTGAGCTCGAGCGCACGTTTGAATTCGCTCTCTGCGCTCGTCCAGTGGAAATCGCACATCTGCAGATAGGCAGCAGTGCTGTGCGCCTCGGCGAGCGTCGGATCGAGCTCCAGTGCCTTGGCCGCCGCCTTGCGTGCTCGCGGAAATGCTTCGCTCGGAGGCACCGCTCCGATCTCGGCGATCTCCGTGTACGCCATCGCCATGCTCGCGTATGCCAGCGCGTAACCGGGGTCGAGCGCGATCGCGCGCTCGAAGTACGCAATCGCCTGCTGCATCCCAGCCGTCGTGTACTGCACGTACCAATGCCTCCCCTGCAGAAAGAGCTTGTACGCCTCGACGTTGCTCGTCGGCTCCTTGCGCAGGCGCGCGTGCTCATCGACGGTGAGCTCGGCCTTGAGCGCCGCGGCGATCTGCAGCGCGACATCGGTCTGGATCTCGAAGATGTCCGTGATCTGCCGATCGTAGATGTCCGACCAGAGATACCGATCCGACTCGGCGTCGATGAGCTGCGCGACGATGCGCACGCGATCGCCGCTGCGGCGTACGCTCCCTTCGAGGAGCGTCGTCGCGCCCAACTTGCCGCCGATCTGCTTGAGGCTCTCGCTCGACTTCTTGAACGGCATGACGGATGTACGCGAGATGACCTTGAGCGCGCGCATCTTCGAGAGATGGGCAATCACGTCCTCGGTGATGCCATCCGCGAAATATTCGTTCTCGGGATCGGTGCTGAGGTTCAGGAACGGCAGCACTGCGATCGCGGCGGGCTGCGGCTGCGCCGGTGCGAAGAGCGCATCCGCGAAGGCGACGATCGAGGAGAAGCGATCGGCGGGGGTCTTCGCCAAGGCCTTCACGAGTGTCTGATCCACGTTGGTCGGCACGGCTCCGCGCACGCGCCGCGCGGATGGAACTGGATCGACGAGCCGCTTCGCGAGCAAGGCCTGTGAGCTCGGCGCCGTGTACGGCGGCTCGCCCGCGAGCATCTCGTACAACACGCTCGCCAGGCTGTAGACGTCGCTGCGTGCATCCACATCGGACTCGCTGAGCGACTGCTCGGGACTCATGTAGGCCGGAGTCCCGACTGCGTATCCTCGCTCGGTGATCCGATCGCTGGTCGTGCTCTGCACCAGCGCGATGCCGAAATCGGCGATCATCGCCTCACCTTCGTGGAGCATGATGTTCTCGGGCTTCACGTCCCGATGAATCACACCGCGCGCATGTGCGTAGCCGAGCGCGGAGGCAATCTGTCTGGTGATGATGAGCGAATCGTCGATGGGCAGCAGCTTTTCGCGGTCCATCCTCGCGCGCAGCGACTCGCCCTGGACGTAGGGCATGACGAAGAACAAGAAGCCGTTCGCCTCCCCCGAGTCGTAGAGTGGCAAAATGCGCGGATGATTGAGGGTCGCCACGAGATCGACTTCGCGCAGAAAGCGATCGGTCTCAATCGACTGTGCGAGCTCGGAGTGGAGCACCTTCACCGCGACGGGCCGGTGATGCTTCACATCGTCGGCGAGATAGACGGTGGCCATGCCGCCCCGGCCGATCTCGCGCTCGATGCGATAGCGCCCTGCCAGTGCGCTTTCGAGTCGGGTGAAGGTGTCTGTCACGTGCCATGGCTCCTGCGAATGAGGCGAACCCCGATCCGGAATGGCCGCCTCGACGACGAAATTTAGCGGCTCGAGTGCCGTGGTGACGCCGGGCCGCGACCGCCCCACGGATGTGGACATGGCCCTGTCACTCAAGGCACGCGGTGCGGTGCGCGGGCATTGCGCACGACCAAACGCTAACTTGACGCACACATGGGGACAGCTCGGCGGCCGCTCGTTCGCGGCCTGACTTCACGCGCTGGGAGGATCGGATCGTGATGGACGACGAGGCTCTCGAGATGTTGAACGACGCCACTCTCACGCGGCGTGGCTTTCTGCTGCGCAGTGGCCAGCTCGGCTGGATGTTTTCCGTGCTCGGCTCTCCTTTCGGCGGTCTCGCAGTGCCGGCGCGGCGGCAATTCGCAGAAATGGTGAGTGGGGCGCAACGCCGCGCCGCGGCACTCCCTCTGAATCTGCTCTCGGGCTTTCAATGGCGAACACTCGGCCCCTTCCGCGGCGGCCGTGTCGCGGCTGCCACTGGAGTGCCAGGGCGGCCGAACGAGTTCTATTTCGGCGCGGTGAATGGCGGCGTGTGGAAGTCGATCGACGCGGGGCGCGTGTGGCAGCCGGTGTTCGATTCGCAGCCCGTCGCATCGATTGGCGCGATCGCGGTCGCGCCGTCGGCACCGGACGTCGTGTACGTTGGAAGCGGCGAGTCCACGCTGCGCGATTCGGCGGGCTTCGGCAATGGCGTCTACAAGTCGGCGGACGCGGGAAGGAGCTGGACGCATCTGGGGCTCGACGGCACGCAGCACATTGGGAAGATCGCGATCGATCCGCGAAATCCCGATGTCGTGTTCGTCGCGGCGATCGGACATCTCTACGCGTCCAATGCGGAGCGCGGCGTGTTCCGCTCGCGCGATGGCGGGAAGAATTGGGAAAAGGTGTTGTTCAAGGGACCGGACGTGGGCGCCGTCGAGGTCGTGATCGATCCCACCAACTCGCAGGTCGTCTACGCGGGGCTGTGGAATACGCGCCGGCCGCCGTGGTTCACGTACTCACCGACGAACGGTCCGGGCGGAGGCATCTACAAGTCGACGGATGGCGGGTCGACGTGGACGCAGCTCACCGCGGGATTGCCGAAGGAGGGCATTGGCCGCACGGGGATCGCGATCGCGGCGAGCAATCCGCGTCGCATGTACGCCGTGGTGGATTGTCTGCTGGACGAGAAGGCGCCGGCCGGTGCGCACAATGCGCCGACCGCGGGCACGTCGATCGACAAGAGCGTGCCGCGGCAGGGCGGTTTCTTTCGTTCAGACGATGCCGGCGCGACCTGGACGAGGCTCTCGAGCGATGAGTCGCTCTGGGGGCGCGGCTGGTACTTCTGCAAGCTCGCCGTGGATCCGAAGAATCCCGACCTCGTGTACGTGAGCAACGTGGCCGTGTCGCGGTCGATGGACGGCGGCAGGCACTGGGTGACGCTGCGCGGGTCGCCCGGCGGCGACGATTACCATCAGCTCTGGATCTCGCCCGACGAGACGAACACGATGATCGTCGCGAGCGACCAGGGCGCGATCATCACTCGCAACGCGAAGTCGGTCGATGCCAAGGCCGTGACCTGGAGCTCGTGGCTCAACCAGCCGACTGCGCAGATGTATCACATCTCCGTCGATTATCGCACGCCCTACTGGGTGACGGGCGCGCAGCAGGACTCGGGCGCGGTCGCCGTGCGCTCGCGAGGAAAGTTCGCCGAGATCTCGACGCGCGACTGGGAGCCCATCGGGCCGGGCGGCGAGAGCGGCTACACCGCGGGCGACCCATTGCACCCGGGAATCGTGTTCGGGGGAACGGGAGAGCGCTGGAATCTCGAGACGAACCGGCAGCTTCGCGGAACGACGGCGCCGAAGGCGAGCGGCAAGGAGACCGATCGCGCGGACTGGACGCAGCCGCTGGTGTTCTCGAAGGCCGATCCGCGCGCGCTCTACTACGCGAGCCAGTTTCTCTACAAGACCACCGACGGCGCGAAGAGCTGGAAGCGAATCAGCGGAGATCTCACGCGCGCCGATCCTGGTGTTCCCCCGAATCTCGATGCGGAAGCGGCCGCGCACGTCGATCGCAACGGGAAGCGCGGCGTCATCTACACGATCGCGCCGTCACCACTCATGGTGCCGCTCGTGTGGGTGGGCACGGACGATGGCTCGATCTCCCGCACGCCCGACGATGGGCGCACGTGGATCGACGTCACGCCTGCTGCTCTCACGGCGTGGAGCCGCGTCACGACCGTCGAGGCGTCGCACATCGACGTGAACGTCGCGTACGCGAGCGTCGACCGGCATCAGCTCCAGGACTTCGATCCGTACATCTACCGCACGCGCGACGCGGGAAAGACGTGGCAGCCGATCACGAACGGACTGCCGCGCGGCGCGTACGTGCACGTGATCAAGGAAGATCCACAGAAGCCGGGCACGTTGTTCGCCGGAACGGAACGCGGCGCATACGTCTCGGTCAACGACGGCGACGACTGGCAGCCGTTGCAGCTCAATCTTCCGGTCACGTCGGTTCGAGACTTCGAGGTTCACGAGAACGATTTGATCGTCGGCACTCACGGTCGCGGAATCTGGGTGATCGACGACATCAGCCCGCTGCGACAGCGCGATGACGTGCAGGCCGATGCGGACGTGCACCTGTTCAAGCCGATGACGGTGATTGCGACCGCGCAGGAGGACGACAACGGCACGCCGCTCCAGAAGGATGAGCCGTATGCGGACAATCCGGTGGAGGGCGCCGTCATCTACTATTGGCTGAAGAGCCCCGCGGCTGGCGCGGTGATGCTCGAGATCCTCGATGCGCACGGCACGGTGGTCGCGACCATTCCGGCGAAGCCGAAGGCAGGCGCGGAGCCTGGCGCGAAGTCGGAGGCGATCAAGCGAATCTCGCCGGCGTGGGAGGTCCCACCGCCAGGCCCACTGCCAACGAGTGCGGGGATGCATCGTGTCGTATGGCCGACGATCGAGCCTGGGAGCACGGAGGATTCCGCAACGCCGGAGGAGCGGCAACCGCGCGTGCATACGGGCGTGTTCACCGCGCGTCTCTCGATAGGCGCGAAACGGTGGACGCAGGAGTTCGAGGTACTGCCGGAGAACGTCGGCACCTAACGGGCTTCACGCGCGTGAGACATTCGGTGTGCATCGCGCGTTTCTTCACTGAAGACGCGCCGACTCTCACATCGAGCGATGGCTCATACCGCATACGTTGCAACGAATCTCACTTCCTTCGAGCGCCCGTTGAGGCGCGCGAAGGAAGTGCACGCACGGGTCCGGTCGCGTCGAGCATCGCTCGCGATCGGTGGCCACTGCGTGCAGCGAACGCTACTATGGAGCATGGCCTCGCCGCGTGATTCGATTTCCGACGATCTGGAGTCGCTCGTCATGCGCTTCGCGCGATTCGCCGGACGCATCGCGCACGATCGTGGCCTGAGCCCGGATGATCTCGACGAGCTGCTGCAGGAACTGCGCGTGCGCTTCTGGCGTGCGCGCAAGGACGGCCTCCGCGACCTGTCGGCGGGCTACGTTCGCCGCACCGCCATCTCCGCTGCACTCGACATCATCCGCCGCCGGCGCGCGGACCGGAACGTCTCGATCGAGGACGACCTGACCGGAGCACCGCCGCTCGCGACGCTCGCGGCCGGGCCCGCGGAGCTTCTCGATCAGAGTGAGCTCGTCCAGCGCATCGCGCGCGCAGTGGACGGTCTCGCTCCGCCACGCCGCGCCGCCGTCAGGATGTACCTCAACGGCTATCGCCGCGAGGAGATCGGCGAGCTTCTGCGGTGGTCCGACGCAAAGACGCGCAATCTGCTGTATCGAGGGCTGGCCGACCTTCGTGCGGCGCTGCTCGCGCAAGGCATCGGAATTCGGGAGAACGTGCAATGAACGACGAAGAGCTTCGACGCGAGTATCAGCGATCACCGAGAGCCGCGCCACCGGGTCCGCACTCCGACCCCGAGCAGCTCGAACGCATCGTGAACGGCGAGGGCTCCGAGGCCGAGCGACTGCTGGCGCTCGAACACGTGCTCCAATGTCCGACGTGCGGTCCTGAGCTCAACCTGCTGCGCGCCGCGAGCGCAGGCGCCCGCGCTGCGCAGCGTCAGGCGCCCGTCGCGCGCTGGCTCGCTCTCGCCGCGGTCGCGATTCTCGTGATC
>DATGDQ010000136.1:0-20237 GCA_035310785.1 Gemmatimonadaceae bacterium
GACTCGTGTCATGGGAGCAATATGATCAGGGAAGCGCGCGCGTCACAGGCTGAACCAGTACGACGCCTTGATCAGGAAGGTGTTGTCGGGGTGGACCGCGTACAGGTCGCGCGCGTTGCCGTGCACATTGAAGTTGCCGAAGGCGGACCCATCGTTCTCGAAGCTGCGCCCCTGCGTCCATACCGCGTAGATCGTCGATCCCGCGCGGTACTCCCACCGCAGGACGACGTTCGAGTTGAACTCGGCGACATCGAAGTTGTACTCGGACGCTCCCGCCTGAGTGCCGTACGGCACGAACCGCCTGTCGTAGTTGTAGTTGCGCGGATCGTCGCTCAGCTCGCGCCAATTGGTGTAGCGGCCGCTGCTCACGAACGGCTGGGCGTAGATCTGGAGCGACAGCTTGGGGCTCATCGTGTAGTCGATGCGCGCCGTCAGCGACACCGTATTCTGATCGATGTGGCCGAACGTGTACGCCGTGTCGGCGCCACCGTTCGAGATCAGGTTGTCCATCCACTGATTGTTGTCCGAGTTGTGATCGAAATGGGGTGCGATCACACCGGTGAAGCTGCGCGACATGCGGAAGCTGAGCGACGGATCGATACCGTAACCCCAGGATAGCGCGCCCGTGGAGCTGAATGCGAACACGCCAAGCGACGGCAGGAGCCGGAGGCGTGGATCACCATCGATCTCGATCGATGCATCCGTGTAGGGGAGTCGACGCAGCACCGGACCGCCGCGCGTCGCACGGTCGTCGTAGACGGGAATGAAGCGGTGCCACGAGAAGCCTCCGTGGAGCCACCAGCTGTTCGTGAGCTCGGCGTCCGCGAAGAAGCCCGCGTTGTCGTCCGTGAGATCCGATGCGCTCAGGCGCACCGTGCTCCACTGGTTGTGCTGCGAGAAGTTCACGAACAGCTGCCGGTAGAGGCTCGTCGGCTTGACGAGGTTGAGCCCGATCCACGTGCTCTGCAGCTGCTCGCCGGCCATCGTGAGAAAGCCGAGATCGTTCACCTCGAAGCCCTGTGAGTAGCGCGTGAAGCCCTCGAAGAACTGAAACCTGCCGTTCACCTTCTCGAACGAGAGCCGCTCCGCGTCGCCGCCGAGCGAGGTGCGGGTCGTGTCGTACGCTTCGCCATCACCGGGCTTCTGGAAGTAGTGCGTACTGTTGGCCTGGGTGACCGCGATTCCTCGCGGAGATCCGGTGACCTGGCTCTTCACGAAGTAGCCGGAGAGGCGGTAATCGTTGTGATGGAGGTCGCGGCGAAAATCGAGTCCGCCGACGTATGCCGTGCGGCGAAGCGAATCCGCGGCGAAATCATCCAGCTGGCGATTCACACCCGTGAGCATCACGCCGACATTCCCCTTGTCGTCGGGGAGCTCCTGCTGCACGCGCGCCACCAGGTAGTTCGAACGTGGCTCGAGCGTCTGCCCGAGCGATCCGACCTCGCGCTGCGTCGCGGCCTCGAGGACGCCCACCGACAGCCCATGCTGCGTGCGTCCCGTGAGCTTCGCCGCTCCCAGGATGGATGTGTACGCGGGCAGCAGAGCGGTGGTGGACGTGTCCGTGATCTCCGGCGCGCGGCCGATGCGCCGAGAGTAGAAGAGATTGTTGCAGACGTTCATGTGACACTGCAGATCGAAGCGGAAAATTCCCGCGCCCTCGATGAAGAAGGGCCGCTTCTCCTGATAGTACGTCTCGAATGCGGAGAGATTCAGCACCGCGGGGTCGGACTCGACCTGGCCAAAGTCCGGATTCACGGTTGCATCGAGGGTGAAGTTCGAGGTGACGCCGTATTTCACGTCGGCGCCCCCCGTGAGCTGCTGCTGATGGCCGTACACGAGCGCCGGCGTCGTGGTGGTCACGTTCTTTGTCACCACGTACGGCATGATCTCGAGATGCCGCGGCGTTCCGAGCCCCTCGATGCCGGTGAGCTCTCCGAACTGCGAGGCGATTCCGGTGCGATCGCGGCGAATCAGGGGCCAGCTGTCGCGCTCATTGAGTCGCGCGATGTCGCGCACGACGCCAAAGCCGAACACGTGAGTCGCACCGCGCGGAAAGCGCATCTGGCTGAACGGGACGCGGTATTCCGCGATCCAACCCTGTGCATCGATGCTGGTCGCGACATCCCAGACGCCATCCCACGACGGATCCTCCTGCGAGTCGTTGAAGGTGTAGAAGTCGCTCTTCACTCCTTTCGGATTCACGGCGAGCTCGTAGCCGGTGCGGCGATCGTGATACGAGTCGATCATGATCTTCACGCGATCCGATGGCGTCGACACGTCGCGGCGGCTGAGAAAGGCGCGAATGCTGTCGGGATGCGGATCGTAGAGCCGAACGAGCACGTAGAGGTAACGATCGTCGAAGGCGACCTTGACCGACGTGCGGAACGTGGCCGCGGCGCCGCTGGACGGCGAGAACTGCTGAAAGGCCGTGATCTCGGGCGCGGTGCGCCAGATGGGATCGTCGTCCTTGCCATCGAGCGTGGGGGGAGCCGATGCACGAATGGCGACGGCATTGCTCGTCGTTCCCACGCGCGGTGCGCGCGGATGCACGAGCCCGACTGCCAGCGACTGTGCGTGCAGTGCGAGCGGGGCGAGAAGGGTGAGAATCGAGCGGGTGAGCGACGAGGCGAGCGCCACGCGTGTTCCGGTAGAGAGGGAAATTCCAGTTATCGTACGTGTCGCGCCGTGCTGTCCAACTCGGCCCACTACCCCACGATGGCCGGCTCCGGGCGTGTGCTCGACTTCTGCTCGGACGCCATCCCGCTCGCCTCCGGTTCCGGCGCATCGATGATCCCATTCTCGAGCCACTCGAACTCTCCCCTCAGCACCTGCTGCGAGACGCGATAGAGCGCGCCGTCGTTGCGGCCGAAGAGATTGCCGAAGTGCGCCGCGACGCGCTGTCGCGACTCGCGGCAGAACAGATCCGCGAGGTCGAGCGCGTTCGCATCGCCGGTCCTGCTCAGCATCATCGCGCGCGAGCACGTGGCACTCATCGCAAACAGCTCCGCGCCGATGTCCACCGCGCGGAAGAGCACCATCTGCCGGCGCTCGAGCTTGGGCCCGAGCCTCACCATCGCGTGGAAGATCGCCCGGCCGAGCTTGCGCGTCGTCGAATCGATGAAGCGCATGTGCCCCGCGAGCGGACCGAACTCGCCGTAGCCCCTCAGATTCCCCATCCAGCGCGTCGTGTACCACGCGGGGTAGAACTTGGCCGAGCGCATGAACGCCGCCCATTTCTCCTTCCCCGTTGCCTTCGGATTCACTACGTCGAACGCCGTCTTGAAGTGATGATCCACCGCCTCGCGCGCGATGAACAGCCGCATGATCTCCGATGAGCCCTCGAAGATCAGGTTGATGCGGAAGTCGCGCATCGCACGCTCGACCGGGATCGGCGCCTCGCCGCGGGCCTTCAGCGAGTCCGCCGTCTCGTAGCCACGCCCGCCGCGGATCTGCAGCGCATCGTCCACGATGCGCCAGCCCGCCTCCGTGTTGTACAGCTTTGCGATCGCGGCCTCGAGCCGAATGTCGTAGCCGCCACGATCGGCCATCGCACTCGCCAGCTCGGCGATCGACTCCATCGCGAACGTGTTCGCCGCCATGTGCGCGATCTTCTGCGCGATCGCCTCGTGCTTGCCGATCGGTTGACCCCACTGGACGCGATCGTTGCCCCACTCGCGCACCACCTGCAGCATCGCCTTCGCACCGTAGGCGGCGCTCGCCGGCAACGTGAGCCGCCCCGTGTTGAGGGTCACGAGCGCCAGCTTGAGCCCCTTCCCTTCGCCCCAGAGGATGTTCTCCCGCGGCACACGCACGTTGTTGAACCGGATGACGCCGTTCTCGATCGCCTTGAGTCCCATGAAGCGCGAGCGATGCACGATTTCGACGCCGGGCCAGCTCGTCTCGACGATGAAGGCGGTGATCTGCTTCTTCGGCTTTCCATTCACGATCGCATCCGGCGTGCGCGCCATCACGACCATCAGCTCCGCGCGCGTGCCGTTGGTGCACCACAGCTTCGTGCCGTTGAGGATGTAGTGCGTGCCGTCGTCGCTGACCGTCGCACTCGTGCGCATGTTCGCCGGATCACTGCCCGCGTCCGTCTCCGTGAGCGCGAACGCCGAGATCGCGCCCTTCGCCAGCCGCGGGAAATACTTCTTCTTCTGCGCGTCGGTGCCGAAGAGCTTGAGCGGTTGAGGCAGGCCGATCGACTGATGCGCCGAGAGGAGCGCGGTGAGTGACCCGTCTTTCGACGTGACCATGCCGATCGCGCGGATGTAGCTCACCTGCGAGAGTCCGAGCCCGCCGTACTCGCGCGGAATCTTGATCCCGAACGCACCGATGTCGCGGAGCGTCTGCACGACCTCCTCGGGGATGTGCCCCTCGCGGTCGATCGCGTCCGAGTCGACCGATTCGAGCACGGCCCGGAGCTTCTGCATGAACGGGCGTGCGTTCTCCGCCTCCGCATCGTTCTCGGGTGGAAACGGATGAATCAGATCGAGGCGGAATCGACCCAGAAAGAGCTCGCGAAGGAAGCTCGGCTCGACCCAGTCACTCTCGCGCGCCGCTTCCGCGACATCGCGCGCCTCCTGCTCCGTCGCCAGCTCCTGATTGCCCTTGCTCATGTGCATCTCGAGAAGAGGATTGTCTCCAAGTTACCATCCGACGCCCGTTCCGAGACAGTGAAAAGTCGCCTCGAACGGGCTGGCAGGCGCGTCAGCCCCGTTTGATGTCCTGTGCGATGAGCGTGCCCACGCCCACGAGCGCCACCACGGCAAACGTGAACCACTGAATGGCGTAGTTCAGGTGGGGCCCGTCGTCCATCACCGGCAGGCCCAGACGCACCGGCGTGGAGCTCGGGACCCCGTTCATTCGGCGGGACTCGGCCATGGTGTCCAGGGCAACGAGATAGTACGGCGCTATCGGAAAGGGGAACGCAGCGCTCAGCCCTTTCCCGTCCAGTCGCGTCCACGCGTTGGGGTGGGAAGGAAGCCGCGCCATGCCTCGACCACCCTGGACGAAATCTTCCACGTATCCGAACACCGTGGCGTGCGGCGGCTCGTCCCACTTTCCGAGGTCCACGGTAGCCGCATCCGGCGAGTACACCCAGCCGCGATTCACGAGGACCGCCGCGCCGCCGCTGTCCGGATGCAGCGGCGTGAGGATCTGCACGCCCGGCGAGCCGTCGTGAGTCCGGCCGCTCAACACGATCTCGTGATCGAAATCGTAGCTCCCGCGCACGATCGCGAGACGCCAGTGCGCGCTCGGAGTGTCTGGCGGCAGCTGCGCAAGCGGAACCGGCGGCGTCTTCAGCCGGGCCGCGAACGCCGCATTGTGCGCGCGCCTTTCGGACAGACGCTGGAGCTGCCAGACCCCCAACCGTGAGAAGATCAGCGCCGTCACGATCGCGAGGACGGCGGCGACCACGTTCCGTCGCTTCATTCGGGAAAAGATAACGGCCGCCCAGTCTGGTCCACGGGACGAGCGGGCTCAAGGCAGTCAGAAGAGGCTGATCTGTTCGCCGAGATCGTTCGGATCGACGGGTGTCTGGCCGAAGAGGCGTTGCAGCTGCCGCACCGATGCCGGCGAGTGTCCCGCGAAGTGATTGTTCACGTAGCCGTAGACGGCAGTCACCTTCTGGATGAGCATCAGCAGCGACTCCGACCATTGCTCGATCTCGCGCGTGCGGTCGAACTGCAGGCGCGAATAGTCCACGATGTCCCTGTCCGGTCCCATCCACCTGACATACGAGAAGTCGGCCGTGGGCCGCTCCGCGAGCGCGAGCATCGTCTTGCGAGGAATCCAGCGCGCGTCGACGAGCGCCAGCGCAACGCGGTACTCGGCGAGCAGCGCGATCACGCCATCGTTGAGCCAGCGCCGGTCGCGAAATTCGATCGCGATCTGCACATCGCGCGGCAGCAGCGGAAGGTATGCGACGAGGGCCGGTAGCTCGCTGGGACCGAAGTCTGGGCCGAGCTGGATGAGCACGGGACCAAGCTTGTGGCCGAGCTCGCGCGCGCGATCGAAGAACAGATCCGTGGCATCCTCGGCGCCGCGCAATCGCTTCTCGTGTGTGATCTCCTGCGGAAGCTTCAGTGCAAAGACAAAATTTTCCGGCACGCGCGCGGCCCATCCGCGCACCACCTTCGAGGCGGGGGTCGCGTAGAACGTCGAGTCCACCTCCACGGTGTCGAACGCACGTGCATACAGTGAGAGGTAGTCCGCGGCGCGGGTGCCCTCCGGGTAGAACGGTCCTACCCAGGCATCATAATTCCACCCCTGCGTACCCAGCCGAATCGGAGACATGCAACAAATCGTGGCGGATAATGGCGAAGGTTGCAATGGCGCGAATCGAGGGGCGATAGCTATGTTGCATGCAACGTCGGGAAGGCCGCTCGCGTTCGACCCTGGTGTCGGCGCGCGGCCGTCCCTTTTGCGATCGATCGCGAATATCGGTCCCGTCCTTGCAACGTGCGCCAACGGAAGCGGTCGGACGACTCACGCCGAGGAGTACGATGGAGCGCAGACGAGAAGAGTACCGGTTGAATGAGGATCGTCGCACCGCCGAACACCTGTCGCGCTACGACGGCGAGCGCGAGGTGACGGCGCTGGGCCGGTCCGTCGATCTCATCGTGCACGAAATCGGGCAGTCGCTGGGAGGATGGTGGGCCGAGCCGGAAGTAGCGGCAACGCTCCGCCGTGTGACGTTCGAGGACGACGTCGTGTACCGCGCGCACTACGACTTCTCGCCCACGCGTCTTGCCGATCGCTCGTACGAGGTGGTGCGCCCCGCGTATCTCGTCGGGCACATCGCCGGTGCGAATCCCCTGTACGAGGGCTACACCTTCGAGAACATCGAGGGCGATCTCCGCACTGGGTGGACCGATGACATCCGCGCGAAGCACGGCGAGTGGGACGCGGTACGCCACTACGCGAAGGAGGCCTTCGGAAGGCAGCGCCAGCGCGCGCTTCGGAAGAGTGGCGAGCAGCGCCGAATGGCGTCCGAGCCGCCGCAGGAGTACGGAGACGAGAGCTCGGACTAGCCGTTTGCAGCTGAAGGCGCAGCGCATTGACTGCGGGGGCGCGTTCGTGCGTTGATTTCGATGTTATCTTAGCGCTGAGATGACCGCGCCCACTGATTCAGCCGCTACGCCCGCTCCAGCCCCTGCCAAGCCGTCGAAACGCAGCAGGAGCGAGAAAGAGACGGCAACCGCGCTCAAGACCTGGGTGGTGCTCGCCCGCGCGTACCTCGCCATCTACAAGCACGTCGCTGCAGACGTCGCTCGATACGATCTCACTGCATCGGAGTTCGGAATTCTCGAGGCGCTGTACCATAAAGGTCCCCTGCTGCTCGGCGATCTGCAGCGAAAGATTCTGGTGACCAGCGGAGGCGTGACGTACCTCGTGAATCGCCTGGCGGCGAAAGGGCTCGTGACGCGCGAGAACTTCCCGGGCGACAGGCGCTCGCGCTTCGCCGTGCTCACGCCGGAGGGGAGTGCGCTGATCAAGCAGATCTTCCCGGGGCACGCGAAGCGCCTCGCCAGAGCCATGAGCGAGCTCTCCCCAAAAGAACAGAAGAAGCTCACCGCCCTGCTTCGGACTCTCGGCAAGAGCGCGTGACCACAGCGCGGAGGTGGCGCGCGTGAGTGCAGGGCGGCGTGCCGCGGATACCGCCAAACGGCTTTCTCCCGCTCAGCGAGCTCGGAGCGTGCGCATGAGCACGCGGTCGAGACTGTTCGCAAACGCCTGCTTCTCACGTGCACCGTAGGGGGCGTGCCCGCCCGTCTCCACACCGGTGCCGCGCAGCCCGTCCATGAAGTCGCGCACGGACAACCGCTCGCCGATGCTGCTCGTCGTGTACTCTTCGCCCCGCGGATCGATGACGGCCACCCGTTTGGGCACGAGGAGCGCCGCAAGGGGGATATCCGCTGTGATCGCGAGATCGCCCGCCGCGGCGTGCTCCACGATGTAGCGGTCGGCGGCGTCGGGCCCGCCCTCCACGCGCACGGTGGTGACGTGTCTGTAGCCGAGTGGCAGCGGCACACGCTGATTGGCGACGAGCACCGTCGCGAGCTCCAGGCGCTCCGAAGCCCGAAGACAGATCTCCTTCACGTCGCGCGGGATCGCGTCGGCGTCGAGCCAGAGGGTCATGGAAAGAAGGCGAGGGATCACGAGAGGAATCGTTCACCGCAAAGCTAAGGGCGCATGCGAAGTGGGGCTCGGTTGCGTCGAGGTCCTCGGTGACGCACTCTCACCGATACGAAATCTTGCTGCATCCACGCTCCACCGGGATCGCGACCACATGAGACTGTCCACTCACTCGGCTCGCGCGCGCGGCCTTCGATTGCTCGCGACGTTGTGCGCGCTCGCGTCATGCCTTCAGTGCACATCGCGCCGGCGAGCCGACGAAGGATTCATCCAGGTCGAGGGCGGCCGCATCTGGTATCATCGCGTCGGAAGTGGCGCTGGCACGCCACTCGTGCTGCTCCACGGCGGGCCGGGAAGCTGCAGCTACTACCTGAAGCCGCTGCTCGCGTTGTCGGCGGATCGGCCCGTGATCATCTACGATCAGCTCGGGTGCGGAAAGTCCGATCGCCCCACGGATACGACGCTGTTCACCGTCGACCGCTACGTGCGCGAGCTCCAGACGCTGCGCGATTCGCTCGGACTGCGTGAGATCCATCTGCTCGGCCACTCCTGGGGCGCGATGCTCGCGGAGGCCTACATGGGAACGCGTCCGTCCGGCGTTCGCAGCCTCATCCTTTCGAGTCCGCTCGTCACGACGGCGCAGTGGGAGCACGACGCGGACTCGCTCCTCCGTGCGCTGCCCGACTCGACGCGCGCTGCGATCGCCACGCATGAGGCCGATCACACGACGTCCTCGCCCGAATACGCGAGCGCGACCAGGGCGTACTACGCGCTGTATCTCTCGCGAAGTCCTTCTCCGCCGACGGCCGATGCCGACAGCGCCAGAGCAGGGTTCGGACGACAGGTCTACGAGTACATGTGGGGGCCGAGCGAATTCACCTCGACGGGCACGCTCAAGACCTTCGATGCCACGGCGTGGCTGCGCGATGTGAGAGTGCCGACGCTGTTCATCGCCGGTGAATTCGACGAGGCGACGCCGGCATCCACGCGCACCTTCTCGCGGCTCGTGCCCAGAGCGGAGTTCGTCATGATTCCCGGGAGCGGGCACGTGACGGTGAAGGACAACCCGGACGCGCTGCGTGCAGCCATCCGGGGCTTTCTCGCGAAGGTGGAGCGTCGCCAGCCCTGACGGACGGCCCGGGGAACGCCCGCGCGGCACAGCGCGTTTACTTCAGTAGTAAGATAATTCGCCTTTCGTACCTCTGTTCCGAGAGTAGCTCACATGTCACACATCACTGGTATCCATCACGTCACCGCGATCGCGGGACCCGCTCAGGAGAATCTCGATTTCTACGTGGGCATTCTCGGCATGCGGCTCGTGAAGAAATCCGTCAATCAGGATGATCCCTCCACGTACCACCTCTTCTACGCCGACGGTGAGGGTCACGCCGGCTCCGACCTCACCTTTTTCCCGTGGGCGCACATGCCCCGCGGACGGGATGGCACCGGACTCACGAACGAGGTCTCGCTCGCGGTTCCTGCGGGATCGCTCTCGTATTGGCAGGACCGTCTCCTCAAGCACGGCGTGAAGATCGGCGAGCAGGTCACTCGCTTCGGCGAGCGGGCGCTCCCCTTTACCGATGTGCACGGGCTCAAGCTCGCGCTCGTGGAGACGAGCGACGCGCGCGAGTTCGCGCCGTGGACCGGCAGCCCGGTGCCCGTGGAGCATCAGATTCGCGGACTGCACACGGTGCGCATCTCCGAGCGGTCGCGTGCGCGCACCGAGCAGCTGCTCTCGAGTGGCATGGGGTTCACGCTTCTGGCCGAGGAGAATGGATGGAAGCGCTACGCGCTCGGCGGGGGAGGCTCGGGACGCGTGCTGGATGTGGAGGAGCTGCCGAACGTGCCGCGCGGTGCGTGGGGTACGGGTCGCGTCCACCACGTCGCCTGGCGCGTCGCCGATGATGCGGCGGAGCTCGCGGCGCGGAAGCGGCTGCACGAGGTCGGAACGCAGACGACGGAAGTGATCGATCGGTTCTGGTTCAAGTCCGTGTACTTCAACGAGCCGGGAGGCGCGCTGTTCGAGCTCGCGACGGACGGCCCCGGCTTCGGCATCGACGAGAACATGGAGACGCTCGGGCGGGACCTGATCCTTCCCCCGTGGCTCGAGCCGCACCGTGAGGAAATTGCGCGCGGGCTCCCCACGCTGATCGCGCCGGTTGCGGAGACCTCTTCGGCGGCGCTATAGCGTAGCGGCGATCCAGTGGGCCGCGTCCAGGACGTCGTCGCGCGTCAGATCGTGGCCCGCGTTGAAGAAATTGATCGTGGCAACCGCGCCGGCGGCAATCAGCAATGTGTGCAGCCGGCGCGCTTGTTCCGGAGTGGCGATCGGATCCCACTGACCGGAGCTCAGGAGTACCGGCGTGCCGCCGAGCCTTGCGGGCTGCTTGGGCTCGAAGGGCACCATCGCGCGAAAGAGGATCGCGTGCGAGAACACCGGCGGCCCGGTGAGCAGCACACTCGCGGCGATGTTCGCGCCATTCGAGAACCCGACCGCGATGAGTCGCGCGGGATCGAGCTCGTATTTCGCAACGGCGCCATTCACGAAGCGAACGAGCTGCTGCGTGCGGAGCGCGAGATCCTCCAGATCGAACACTCCCTCCGCAAGCCGTGCGAAGAACCGCGGCATGCCGCGCTCGCGCACCGCTCCACGCGGGCTCAGGATCGCGGCGCCGGGAAGGAGAGCTTCGCCCAGCGGAACCATGTCGTTCTCGTCGCCGCCCGTGCCGTGCAGGAGCAGCAGCGTCGTTCCGGCATTTCGCCCCTCGCCGACGGTGAAGCGATGTACGAGCTCGAGATCGGCGGTCTCAGTGGTCATGTGAGGCATGATGAAGGAGGGTGAATCGTCGTGCAAGCGTGCGCTACCGGTACGTCTCGAAGAACCCCGCGCCGGTTCCCGCAACAGGTGCGCCACCGACGCGACCGCTGATCTGCGCTCGACCCTTCATCTGAATGAAGTAGGGCCTCACGATGCGGCGCGCATCCGCCGCATCGCCGCGCTCGATGAGCGACGTGCGAGTGTCGCTGCCGATCGCATCCTCGATGTCGAGCTCGACGCGAAGCGTGTCGGCGCCGCGCGCGTCCTGCATCACCGCGTGGCTCGGAACCTTCACCTCGTGGCCGTCGATCTCGATCGTGCGACCATCTTCGTACGCGATCTCGCGTGGGCGGAAGAGCGCGCGAAAGCCGAGTGAGTCGGTGAGGTAGACGAAGAAGGGCTGCGTGGTGCCGACGCTGTCGGGCGGCGCCACCCGACCGTAGAGAAGCGTGTACGAGCCGGCGCGCGTCGCGCCCCAGTCCCACGAGACGCCGTGCCACACGCCCCAATTGTGATCGTGATACGACTGCGCGCCGTCGTAGTGCTCGCACGTGCCCGACACGCAGAGCGAGCCCGTGGCGCTCGCGCGAAGCGCGGGCACGGCGTACCCCGATGCGAACGGGCAGCTCTCATCCGTATCCGCGCACTCGGCGATCGATGCGCCGGGAAAGAGAATGTTGGACGCGGGAGTGACGACGAGATCGAGATGAAGCGGCGCGCCCTTCCCGTTCTCGAACGCGGTGGCGCGGAGCGCGTATCGCCCATCCGGAAGGAGGCGCACGGTGGATGAGCCGATCTCGAGATCCGCGCTGTCGGTGGAGAAGTGGACACGGTCCCTGCGCACGTTCGCGGTGAAGCGCCGCGTGCGGCCGCCCTGCTCACGAACGCTCACCGCCACCTGCCCTCCCCACTTCGTGCCGCGCACATCACCGCCCACGATGTAGGAGATGAATGCCCATCGCTTCCCGCTCGGCGACAGCACGTTGAAGTAGTGCCACTCGGCCCAGCTCTCGGGATGCGCGACGTGCGCCGGCGGCATGTGGAAGTGATCGATGCTCGTGTACAGCTCGTGCGGCGTTGGCGACGCCCAGCGACGGTCGCCATCATCGTCGCGCCACTCGCCTGCGATGCGCGGAGGGAGTGCGTCGACCAGCGCGCTATGGGACGGGATCTCGCCCGCGGCGCGCACCGTGTGCTCGATCCCGTGCGCGCGCAGATAGAGGAGCTTGCCGTCGATCTGCGGCGCAACCGTGGCGACATCGTGCGACAGGCGTGGCGATGCGAGCAGCTCGCGATAGATGAAACGGGCGTTGGCGATCGAAAAGAAGAGGCCACCCACGCCGCCGGTCTTCATTACCTCGATGTTCAATCCCTCGGGGAGCACCGTCACCTGGCCGCCGCCGACGAGCTTCTCGTCGCGCGCCTGCGCGAGCATCGCCTGGCCGATCGCGAGCAGCACGATCATGACGCCGACGCCGAGCGAGTAGCCGAAGAGAAGGAAGAGCGAGCGAAGTGGGCGATGCGCGAGATTCCGCAGCGCGATGAGCGTGATCACACGCGCGGCTCGCGCCAGGGAGGAGGACTCTCGGGACGCGGCACGGCGAATCGGAGTGCGGCGTCGTCCTCACCGATGATGCGCTTCGCGAGCTCCGCCTCGCCCGCGTCGTGCACGCGCCGCGCGGGATCCGCGAGCAGCTCCGCCGCCTCCTCACGGGTGAGGGTGCTCACGTACACGTCGGCCCACGGGCCGTAGTCGAAGGAGAGATAGGCGGCACGCTGCGCGATTCCTTCCACGAGCGGCTGGTCACCGCGGATAGGGACGCTGAGCGTCGGCTGCAGCGCGGGCATGTCGAGCTCGACGAAGGTCGCTCGCTCGTACGAGAGCGCGGGCGCGGGATGCGGCCGCGGGAAGCGCGACTCGATCTCCCTGAGCTCCTGCGCCGTGAGCGAAACGGGCTGCCACGACACCTCGTTTCCGTGGGCGGTGCCCTCGCCGAGAGCGAGAAGCTCGCGCACCTCGTCGCCGCTGCGGCCGTCGAAGAGATAGGCCACGAGCGTGGACAGCGGCCACTGGCGCGTGGTCGCGACGCCGGGGACGTCGCCTGCCGGCATGATCCGCACCTTCATCACTCGATCATCCACGAGGCACCTCATCCTGAACGATCTCGCCGTCCCGCATGTGCACGATGCGGCGCGCCGCGCGTGCGAGACTTTCATCGTGCGTCACCACGACCACCGTCGTTCCACCGCCATTCAGCCGGCCGAAGAGAGAGATGATCTCCTGGCCGGTTCGTGCATCCAGCTCACCCGTCGGCTCATCGGCGAGCAGGAGCGACGGGCGATTCGCGATCGCCCGCGCGATCGCGACCCGCTGCTGCTCCCCGCCCGACAGCTGCGACGGCCGATGTCGCAGGCGATCGCCGAGGTCCACGTAGCGCAACAACTCCGTGCTTCTCTCCCTTCGCTCCCGATTCGGCATTCCCGCCTCCGCCATCGGCAACTCGACATTCTCGCTTGCAGTGAGGATCGGCAAGAGGTAGAAGCGCTGAAAGACGAAACCGATGTGTCGCAGCCGGAAATCCGTGACCTCGCGGTCACCGAGCGTGCCCACGTTGCGCCCCTCGATCTCGACCGTTCCGCTGGTGGGTGCATCGATTGCGCCCAGGAGGTTGAGCAGCGTCGATTTCCCGCATCCGGACGGCCCCACGATGGCCAGGTACTCGCCCTTCTGTATCTCGAGCGACACACCCCGCAGCGCATGAACGGCGTCGCGCTCGAGCGGATAATCACGACGCACATCGCGGGCCCGCACGAGGGCCGTCATGCGACCGCCTCCTCGCGCAGAGTACTCGCAAGAGGGAGCGAGGCCGCGCGCCAGGCGGGATAGAGGCCGGCCAGCACGCCACAGGCGGTGAGCAGCCCGATGGCCGCCCAGGCGTCGCGCGGCTGGAAGAGGAAGAAGTCGATGGCGGCGGGAAGGCCCGGAAAGCGCGACAGGATCGCGTTGAGGTAGCGCGCGGTGATGAGTCCGAGCCCGGTGCCGAGCAGCGCGCCCGTGATGCTCATTGCCGTGCCCTCGAGCACGATCTGCTCGACGACGTGCGCTCGGGACACGCCGATGGCGCGCATCACCACGATCTCACCCACGCGCTCGTTCACGGAGACGGTGACCAGCGTCGTGACGAGCAGGAATCCCACCATCAGGCTCACCGCGCCCAGAATTGCACTGAGCTGGCGAAAATAGCTGAGCCGCTCGTCCACGCGCGCCATTGCATCCGCAGTGGAGATGACGTCAATGGTAGGAAGCGCCGTGCGCATCCACTGCTTCATCGGCTCGATGCGGCCCGGATCGCGCAGGCGAACCATGAACAGCGAGACGCGATCCTCGCGGGCGGCGCCCGTCATCTCCTGGAGCGTGCGGAGCGGGAGCGCGACCGCGAGCTGGCCCGCGGCGAGATAGAGGAAGCGTGCGCGGCCAGCGATCACGAGCACGCGCTCACCCGAGTGCGTGCGGAGCTGCGGGTCGAACCCGGCTGCGATTCGCAGGGTGTCGCCGATCCTCGCGTTGGTTGCCCGGAGAAAGTCGGCGTTGGCGACGATGCTGTTTGGCGCCGTCGCGTCGCGGCCGTCCACGAGCTGGTAGTCGCCCTCCGACGCGGGGTCCACGCCCAGCGCGAAGGTCGTGATCGACGAATCTCCGCGGAGCACGTGCACCGAAGCGCCGAGCACGGGACTCACGAGATCGACCTCGGCGCGCGCCCGGAGGCTGTCGGTGATCGCGGAGGCGTGCGCGATGGAGGCTTCCGTGTCGAAGGGGAGCGTGCCCCGGGGCGTGAGTCGCATCTGGAAACCGCGGCTCAACAGAAGCGAGCGGAACGACTCCCGCATCCCGGTGGAGAGCATGACCATGTCGAGCAGCATCGCTGCAGCGATCGCGACGCCGAGCACGGCGAGAATCGTCCGCGCGCGATTCCGCCGCAGCGATGCGAGCGCCAGCAGCAAGCGCATCAGCGGCCGAGCAGGACGAGCGGATGCGTGCGAACGAGCCTCCGCGCAGCGAGCGCACCGGCGACGACGCCGAGTACGAGCGAAAGCGAAACGGCGAAGAGGACGATGTCGCCGGTGACGAGCGCAAAGCGCAGGGGCGTCTGATACCGCATCTGGTAATGCCAGTTCACCGCGAGCGAGGTCACCCAGCCGATGACGACGCCCACGCCGCTCCCGATCACCGACACGAACGCGGCCTCGAGCACCACGGCGAGCATCACCGAGCGACGGGAGATGCCGAGCAAACGGAGCGCGGCGACATCTCGACGTCGCTCGTCGACCTTGAGGAGGAGGATGCACAGCAAAAAGACGGCGCTCGCCACGATGGTGATCACGCCGATGGCACGATGAAAGCGGCTCACGACGGCGAACGTCTCCGAGGTTTCGACCGCGATGTCGCGCGAGCGATAGGCCCGAAACCCGAACGCGGCCGCGTTGATGTCGCGCACGGCGGAATCGGCGGCGGAGTCGCCGCGCGTGGATACGGCGAAGCGATCGACGCGATCACCGTATCCGATGAGATGCTGGAGCTGATCGAGATGGAGGTGAACGCGATATTCGCTGCGCGCGATCTCGCTCGGATCCGCGCGCCGGCCCACGATGGCGGCGATGACGACGGAGTCGCCGCCGGAGCCGGTGGATGCAGAAACGACCACGGTGTCGCCGACGCGGAGGTGCGCGTCTGCGGCAAGGCGCTGGTCGATCGAGATCGTGCGCAGCTGAAGCGCGAGGAAGAGAGCGAGCATGAAGGGAAGCTAACGGCGGAGGGAACGGGTCGACGCGATGCGTGCGCGCGGGCTGGACAGGCGCTGGACGCATCACACTACGACAGGATCGACTGCGCCTCCTCCCAGATCTCACGGACGAGCTCACCGGCGGGCCTGTTCTGCGCAAGAGCGGCCGATTGTCCCGCCCACGCCTGCATGCGCTCGATGTCGTTCGCGGCGGCGGCGGCCGCGCGCATCGGTGCGGTGAGTGCGCGCTGCACGGGATAGGGAGCTGGTGCGGGCGCGTCGCGCGCCGTGGCGGCGCGCACGTATGCGGTCGACACGCTGCGCCCGGGTCGCCCGCTGAACACGCGGCTGATGATCGTGCCTTCCGGCGCAGTGGTGCGCAGCGCGTCGGCCCACGCCGGATGGATCTTCGCTTCGGGACAGCGGAGGAACCCGGTTCCGATCTGCACCGCGCTCGCGCCCAGTGCAAAGGCCGCGGCCACGCCGCGACCATCGGCGATGCCGCCGGTGGCAATGACGGGCACGCTCACCGCATCGGCGACGGCCGGCAGGAGCGAGAAGAGTCCCACGAGCTCCCGCTCGGCGAGCTCCGCGGAAAATGCCGCGCGATGACCGCCGGCTTCCGCGCCCTGGACGACGATGGCGTCGGCACCCGCAGACGCGGCGCGCTTCGCTTCATCGAGCGTCGAGACGATCGCGAACCAGTCGATACCGCGCGCCTTCACGCGCGCGACGTAATCCAGGTCGAACATCCCCATTACCGACGACACGATCGGCGCATTCGCGTCGAGCAACGCCTCGCATTGCGCGGCGAAGTCGGGTGGCGTCGCGTCACCCGCGCCGGGAGGCAGCGGCGGTCCCCAGCGCTCGAGAAATTCGCGCACGCGCGCCTCGTGCTCGCGATCGCGACGCGGCGGCGGATCGGGAATCCAGAGATTGAGCTGGAACCGTCCCGTGGAGCCTGCGCGAACGGCCGCGGCCCATGCGAGAATCTCCGCGGGCTGCATGAGCAACGCGCCGCATGCGCCAAGTCCGCCGGCGTTCGCCACCGCGATCGAGAGCTCTGGTGCGCTCGCACCAGCCATCGGGGCGAGCAGAATGGGAACGCGAAGTCCGAAACGAGCGCAGAAGGCGTCGGAGCGACTGCGAAGTGAGCTACGTGCGCGTGCCATACGTCGTGAGCCGGCACTGATCAGTTGTGGTGTACTTCGATGGTGGCGTTCGGGAACGGTTCGCGAGGAGTGGGCAGCGCGCTTTGTGGACGCCCCGCCCACCATGTGTCACATCGGTTCTCGCTACGAACGTAGTGACCTGAAGCCGTCGCGCATCGCGGTCGTGAAGGACTCCGGTTGCTCCCAGGCCGCGAAGTGTCCGCCTTTCGGGAATTTCCTGAAGTAGATCATATTCGGGTATGCCTTCTCCGCCCAGCTCCGCGGAGCCGCATAGATCTCATCAGGGAAGACCGTCACCGCAACCGGAAGCTTGATGCCCCTGGGGTCGAAGAATCCCGCGGTCGACACCTGCGATGTGTTCCAGTAGAGGCGCGCCGACGAAATCGCGGTGTTGGTCAGCCAGTACATCGTCACGTTGTCGAGAATGTCATCTTGCGTGAGCCCCTCCTTCTGTCCATCGAAGACGCGCCGGATGAGCAGATAGCTCCGTACGTCATGGTCCAGGATCCATGCGGCCAGGCCGACCGGTGAATCCGCGATCGCGTACAGCGTCTGCGGCTTCAGCGACATTTCCTGCGCGTAGCCAAGCCCCTTTCCGTAGAAGACGGCCAGCTGGTCCCACGCGTTGCGCTCATCGGCCGAGAGGGTTGATGGCGGCTTGCTTCCCGCGAAGATCTCCTTGCTGATTTCGGGCGGAACTGTAGCGGCCATGTTGGTGGAAATACCGAGCAACTCCGGCGGCGCCTGCAGAGCCATCACCTCGGAAACGGCGTTCCCCCAATCGCCGCCCTGCGCAACGAACCTCTTGTAGCCGAGCCGCCGCATCAACGCCGTCCACGCGGTGGCAATCCGGGCGGGGTGCCAGCCGGTCGCCGTCGGCTTCCCCGAAAAGCCATAGCCCGGTAGCGAAGGGATCACAACATCGAAGGCGTCCTCGGCTTTTCCCCCGAACGCCGTTGGGTTGGTGAGCGGGCCGATCACCTTCATCTGCTCGATGAAGGAGCCCGGCCAGCCGTGGGTGATGATGATCGGCATGGCATTCTTTTCCTTCGACTTCACGTGAATGAAATGAATGTCGAGCCCGTCGATGTTCGTGATGAAGTGCGGGACCGAGTTGATCTTCGCCTCGGCCTTCTTCCAGTCGTAGTCCGTGCTCCAGTAGCGCGCGAGCTTCTGCATCGTCGCGAGCTGAACTCCCTGCGACTCATCGCTCACCTGTTCCACCTCCGGCCACTTCGTCTCCTTGATGCGCCTGCGCAAATCGGCGAGGGCGGAATCCGGGAAGCTCACGTGAAAGGGGCGGATCTCGTCGGTGCTGGTGAGGTCCTGCCGCGCAACATCGGCCTGAATTGCAGTCATTGCTTGCAGCCTCCTCTGAAGATCGAGCATTCTCATCTTGCTTCCCGCGATGGTCGTCGCGGCGGCAGCTATGAAGCCACGGCGGTCGAGAGTCGACATTATGGTTGGCTCCGGGCGCGGTTTGCGGATGCACATCGCTCTTTCGCGTTCGCGAAGTCATCAGCGATCGGTCAGCCTGATCGGGCTGATGCGATGTTAGGCGCTACGCGAGCGCGGCTCTATTGGACGATGGTATCGATCATGTAACCTTCCCGGCTCGCGTACGGCCACGATCACTTGACGGGCGTGACGAGCGGCTTTCCCTTTTCGACGATGTACGTCGCGAGCTCCGCGCCATTGCCAGTTCCAATGTTCTTCACCCAGTGAATCGTTCCGGGCGGAACGAGAAGAACATCGCCCGCCTTGTACGCCGCTGGCGGACGCCCCTCTACGTGATACTCCAGGGTACCCTCGAGAACATAGATGATCTCTTCGCCGAAATGCGTGTGTCTCGGAGAGACGTATTGCGGGTCGAAGTCCACGCGCACCTGGATGAGCTCACGACCGGGAACGCTCAGATCGTGGCGCTGCAGCTCGGTGCGTCTGGTCCCCTGTAGCGTAGATTGCGCCGCGGCGGAAGCCACACTGCCTCCGAAGAGCATCGCCAATACCGTCATCAGCGTCGATTTCATGTGAATGCTCCCGTCATGAGAATTCGCGGCGGCACAGCGGAGCAGTCCCTCTGACAGCTGCGCCATCCCGTCGCATCGCAGAGCTTCATCGGAACTGTTTGAAGGCCGCACGTAGCTCGGCCGCGAAGTCCTCGGGGTTCTCCCAGGCCACGGAGTGCCCGCCCGTGGCGGCTGCGTGTAGGAGATCGGCTTGCGATAGGCGCGACGCGTCCACGGTGACAGTTTCCCTGTCCGGCCACCGCGTGGCCTCGATGCGGGACATGGTCAACTGTTGTCCGCATCGATGATCGCCCGCGCGAATTCCTTCGGCGCTTCCTGCGGCACGTTGTGACCGATGCCGGGGAACACGCGGTGCGCGTACCTGCCCGTGAACTTCCTGGCGTAGAGCTTTCCGTCGGCAGCCGCGCCATCGAAGTCACTGCCGATCGTGATCGTCGGCACGGTAATGACCGGTCCCTGCGACAGCCTCGCCTCCAGCGGATCGTAGCGCGTCTCGCCCTTCGCGAGGCTGAGCCGCCACCGGTAGTTGTGAATCACGATCGCGACGTGATCCGGGTTGTCAAAAGAGGATGCCGTGCGATCATAGGTCGCATCATCGAAAGCCCATCTCGGCGAGGCGAGCGTCCATATGAGCTTGTTGAAATCGTGACGGTTTTCGGCATAGCCGCGCATGCCGCGGTCAGTTGCGAAATAGTATTGATACCACCAGCCCAGCTCGGCCTTCGGCGGCAGCGGTTTCTGGTTCGCCTCGAGATTGGTGACGATGTAGCCGCTCACGGGCACGAGTGCCTTGCAGCGCTCCGGCCACAGCGCGGCGACGATGGCTGCGGTTCGCGCTCCCCAATCGAAGCCGCCGATGACCGCTCTCTGGATCTTCAGTGCATCCATCAACGCGATGACATCGTGCGCAACGGCCGCCTGTTGACCGTTCCTCATGGTGTCGGCCGAAAGAAAGCGCGTACTGCCAAACCCGCGCAGGTAGGGCACGATCACACGATATCCCTTTGCCGCGAGCAGTGGCGCGACATCGATGTAGCTGTGAATGTCGTACGGCCAGCCGTGCAGCAGGATCACCGCACGGCCATTCGCAGGGCCGGCTTCGGCGTAGCCGACCTTCAGGAGCCCGGCATCGATCTGCTTCAGCGGTGCAAACGGTGTGTTCGCTTCCCGCTTAACAGAGGGCGCGCTTTGCGGGTTTGTGTTGCTGGATTGTGCGCTCGCAGAAGCCATCATGCCCAGTCCGGCGGCGGCGGCCATCATCGCGGCGGCATTGCACAAGAAGTCACGGCGGTCA
>DATGDQ010000137.1:0-3217 GCA_035310785.1 Gemmatimonadaceae bacterium
TCTCCTGAGAGCCAGCATTCGTTGAACAGCCTTGAAAGCTAGCTCTTCGGCCAGGTGCATGTTACCCCGCCCCTCCGAGCCCGCGGTGCGTGCGCGAGCACGGATTTCGCCCCGCACCCTCCTGCAGTCCCGCCTCGAACCGCACGGAGTGCCATGACAGCAAAGCTCGAGAGCCTCGTCAAGCGGGAGCTCAAGCTCGGCAAGGACATCTACACGGTGAGCATGTCGCCGGAAGGCGTGAAGATCGCGCTCAAGGGACGCAGGAAGGGTCGCGAGATCAGCTGGGAAACGCTCCTGAGCGGAGACGCGGAGCTCAACCAGCAACTCAAGATGTCCGTGGACGCGTACGGCGGGACGGACGACGAATGACGGCAGTGCGCCAGCTCGATACGGGAAGACCGGACGCGTGGCGAGATCGGCTGCTCGGCACGCCTGGCGAGCTGCGTGCCCTGCTCGAGCGAACGCGTCGCATCGCCGTGCTCGGCGTCAAGTCGCCGGAGTCGGGGCAGCCCGCGTACTACGTGCCCCAGTATGCACATCGCGCCGGCTACGACGTGATTCCGGTGCCCGTCTACTATCCGGAAATGCGCGAGCTGTTCGGGAATCCGGTGTATCGCGCGCTCGCCGAGATTCCCGGCGACGTCGACCTCGTCAACGTATTTCGCCGTGCGGAGTCCATCCCGCGGCACGTCGACGACATCCTTGCGAAGCAGCCGAAAGCGGTGTGGCTCCAATCCGGCATCCGCCACGATGCGGTGGCCGAGCAGCTTGCACGCGCCGGAATAGAGGTAGTGCAGGATCGATGTCTGCTGGTAGAGCTGAGGCGGATCGGGCGATAGCTCGGCTCACGCGCTCACAGCGAGCTCGGAAGCCCCACACTATCGACCAGCACCTCGCCGCGCTTCGGATTCAGCGTCCAGCGTGAGTTTCTGAAATAGCGCTGTACGTCCGGATGACCCAGCGGAAAGATCGTCTCGCCCTTCACCACGTAGACGCCGCGCTCGTTGGTGATCGTCGCGATGCGGAGCCCGGGGAAGGACGTCGGCAGGCGCCCGCTCGCGCGCAGCATCACCTTTCCGGCGCGTGGATCGAAGCTCGGCGCGAGCTGCCCGAGCAGATCGAGGCCGATCGTCGCGCGCGCCGCGCCCTTGAGCAGAGCGAAGCGCGTCGGCACGTTGTTGAACGTGTACGGGCCGAGGATCACGCTCGTCGTCACCGCGTCGACGTCACGCATGGTCGCGTTGCGTGAGGCGAATCGCCGAAGCTCCTTCCGCCGGGCCCACGACGTGTCCAGCACGAGCCCTTCCGCTCGCGCGTCGATCGTTGCCATCACGGTGTCCGCGCCGATGAGAAGCCTCACGCGGCCGAGCAGCTGGCTGTCGTTGACGGAATAATCCACAATGGCCGAATCCGGCCCTGCGATCGCGGGAGGATTGTCGCGAAGATATTCCGCGCGCATCCGCTGGCTGTAGGGCACCGCGTTCGCCGGAAGTGCCGCGAGATGATTGTACTCTCCCAACCGTTCGTACACGGGCGCGAGCTCGATCGCAATGCGCGTCGGATCTCCGCCGAAGTAGCGCGCCTCTTCCATGAGCACGGCGCCCACCTTGAGCGCGCCGCGCTGTGCGAGATAGCGGCCGAGCCCGAAGCGCGCAACGGGATCGCGCGGGCCTCGGCGCACCGCCACGTAGTAGAGCGATTCGGCAGCGAAGATGCGCCCGGCGATGAGCAGCGTATCCGCGCGCGCGACGATCGCCTCGTTCTGCGCCTCGAGCGGAGGCGGAGCGAGCAGCCCGGCGAACGCGGCGAGGGCGAAGGCCGTCCCGGCGAGAGCCGCGCGCGACGCGTGCGTCACGCGACTACGGAGCGACGCGATAGAGCGAGCCGCTCTGATCGTCCGAGATGAGCACGGAGCCGTCCTTGTAGACCTCGACGTCCGCGGGTCGTCCCCACCGCGAACCATCGGGACGCTGCCACCCCGTGACGAAATCCTCGATCCCGGTCGGCACGCCGCCAGCCACGCGAATGCGCACGACCTTCGCGCCGGTGGGCTGCGTGCGGTCCCACGAGCCGTGAAACGCGAGAAGCAGGTCGGTGCGATACTCGGCAGGCAGCATCGTCGCCTTGTCGAGGAACGTCATTCCGAGCGGCGCGGAGTGCGCCTGCATCTCGAGCGCGGCGCTCACGGTCGTCGCGCAGCGCCCCGCGTCGTTGTACTCCGGATTCGGAACTGGTGCGCCGTTGAGCGAATAGCAGTACGGCCATCCGTAATCCTTCCCGTCCTGCAGAATGTTGATCTCCTCAGGCGGGAGGTCTTCGTGATTGGGCGGTATGTTGTCGCGCTCGTTCTGAGAGACCCAGAGCTGCTTCGTCGTCGGGTTCACGGCGAGCCCCACCGCGTTGCGCAACCCCCGCGAGAAGACCCGTCCATTCGAGCCGTCCTCGTTGAAGCGCATCACCGTCGCGCGCTCCGAGTCCGTCTCCACGCACAGGTTGCACGTAGAGCCCACCGACACGTACATCGCACTGTCCGCGCCGAACACGATCGTGCGCGTGGAGTGTCCCCCTCCTCCGGAAAGTGAATTCACCGGAGTGACGGAGCCCACCAGCTTCCACTGATTGTCCAGCTGCGCGCGCACGACGCCGTTGGTGTTCGCGATGTAGAGATAGCCCTTGTGAAATGCGAGCCCCGAGGGATCGTTGAGCCCACTCACGACCACTCGCGCACTGTCGGCCACGTTGTCACCGTTCGCATCCCACACGCGCACGACCTCGTTGTCGCTCGCGACGCTCACGTACACCGCCCCGTCGGGCCCCATGGCCATCACGCGAGCACCACGCACCTTGGCGAAGTACTTGATCTGGAGCCCTCCGGCGACGACGAGCGGACTCGGAAATCCGCCCGGCGGTGGCGTGACGGGCAGCAGGACATCGTTCGATGCGCCGCACGCAACGTATGCGCTGGTGACGAGGATCGTCGCGCTCAGGCCAAAGAGTGCTCTCATACCTTCATCCCTCGCGGTAAACACCAGTCAACGCGTCTTCGCCGTGCGGCATTCGCTCTGCACGACTCGCAAGCGCTTCTTCCTCGGCCTTGCCCACCTCGAGCTCGATCTCCTGCTCGATCTCCTCGAGCCGCTCGCGCGACATACCCCACCCGGTCAGCCATTGTTCATACATCGGAATGGGATCGCGGCGCCCCCAGATTCCGAACAGC
>DATGDQ010000138.1:0-2675 GCA_035310785.1 Gemmatimonadaceae bacterium
TTCTCAAATCGTACACTCCCCCGACGATCCCTCCGGGCTGAACGCGAGCGAAGCCGATCTCTCCGACGTGCGCACCGTTCCGATCGCGCGACGGCCGAACAAGGTGCGCGCGGAAGAGTTCGCGAAGCCCCCCGGTGAAGATCGTTCGTTCTCCGCATTCCTGGGTGCACTCCCGGACGTGCTGGTAGCGCGCGACTTCCTGGCACTCTCGCGAGACATCGCGAACGCCGCCGGCAAGCGCGGGGTCATCGTGATGGTCGGCGGTCACGTCGTGAAGACGGGTCTCGCGCCGGTTCTCATCGACTTCATGCGGCGCGGGATCATCACCCACATCGCGATGAACGGAGCGGCCGCCATCCACGACTACGAGATCACGCGCTGGGGCGGCACGAGCGAAGATGTTCAGGCGGGGCTGCGCGACGGCACGTTCGGAATGGCGGAGGAGACGGGACGCGAGATGAACGAGGCGATCATCCGAGGCCTGCGCGAACAGTGGGGAATGGGTGAGGCGCTGGCACGCGCACTCGAGGGCGCCGATCTCGCGCATCCCGAGCTCTCGTTGCTCGCGAGCGCACGGATGTGCAGTGTGCCGCTCACGGTGCATGCGGCAATTGGCGCGGAGATCATCCATCAACACCCGGCGGCGAGCGGCGCGGCGATCGGTGACACGAGCCACCGCGACTTCAGGCGCTTCGCCGCGTCGCTCGGTTCGCTGCACGACGGCGGTGTGGTGCTGAATCTGGGAAGCGCCGTGATCCTGCCGGAGGTCTTCCTCAAGGCACTCACGATCGCGCGGAATCTCGGGAATGGAAAGCCGACGGGCTTCACGGCAGCGGACTTCGACATGCTTCGCCACTACAGGCCGCACGTGAACGTCGTGCAACGTCCAACTGCCGAGGGTGGAACGGGCTACCACATCACCGGGCACCACGAGCTCATGGTACCGATGCTCGCCTGGAGCGTGCTCTCGATGATGGACGGCAGGAAGTAGAGCGGGAGCTGCGGGGAGACGATCGGTGTTTCGCCGTTGGCCGTTTCGTTCAGATCGGCCCGAGCGGCGTCACGCCGCCAGCGGTCGGATCGCTCAGGCGCCGGACCATTTCTGGCGAATGCGCCGAGCGGTGTCGGGGCTCAGGACGCGGATCACGAGATAGACGAGAAATCCGATGAACGCGATCTTGAGCGCGAGCATGAGCAGTACGAAGAGCACCGCGAACAGAAAGCCGAAGATCCCGAAGATGAACTTCAGGGCAATGAGTCCAAGAATGGCCATGAGGCCGACTGCGAAGATGGTGCGAAGCATGACCCTGTTCTCCCCGTCGAGACGATTGCTCTTCCTTTCACAATACCATACGCGCATCGCCCAGCGAGGGTTTCAGGAGGGAGCGCCGGGGAAGTCACGGCGATGAGAACCGCCGATGTCGTCGTTCTGGGCGGTGGTCTCATCGGCCTCGCGGTGGCCGCCAAGGCCGCCGGATTCGGCGCCTCGGTACTGCTGGTGGGCCAGCAGCGCTTCGGCGAGGCATCTCCGGCCGGCGCCGGCATGCTCGCACCCGGTGCCGAGAGCGATGAGCTTCCGAATGATCCGGTACGAAACTTTGCGGTGGCCGGACGCGATCTCTATCCCTCCTTCCTGACGGCACTGCGCGAGGAGACAGGGGTCGACGTCCCCTTCGATCGACGAGGCATTCTCGAGCTGGTACCGGACGGCGAGCCGACCCACCGCCCTCGCGGCAGTGAATGGATCGACGTGCACACGCTTCGCGAGCTCGAGCCGAAGGTCGGCGACTTTGCGGGTGCGCTGCTGCACCCGCACGATGGGGCCGTAGACAACGTCGCGCTTTTCGGCGCGATGCAGCGCCGCGTCGAGTCGCGTGCCTCGATCGCGCTCGTGCGCGCGCAGGCCCGCTCAGTGAACGCGACCCTCGCACGGCCACGCGTGGTGCTCGAGAGTGGCGACCTGCTGGAAGGCGGCACGCTCGTCGTCGCGACGGGCGCGTGGGCCGCGCAGCTCGACGGGCTACCGCGGCCACTCCCCGTTCGCCCGGTGCGCGGACAGCTGATCATGCTCGAAGGCGCGTTCGCTCAGCACGTGATTTACGGCGGCGGCGGATACCTCGTGCCGCGGCGCTATCCCGGTGTGCCCATGCCCCTGGAGCGCCTGATCGTCGGCGCGACGATGGAAGAGACCGGATTCGTCAACGAGACCACCCCCCAAGGGCTCGCGGAGCTCACCGCAATCGTGCGACGAGTCTTTCCCGCCTCCGCGTCTGCACCCGTCGGCTCGCATTGGGCCGGACTGCGGCCAATCACGCCCGACCGCCTTCCGATACTCGGTCCCGACCCCGATGAGCCGAGCCTCCTCTACGCGTGCGGACACGGGAGAAATGGGATCCTTCTCGCACCGATTACGGGTGAGGCGATTGGCGCCCTCGCAGTCGGTGCGCCGAGCCCGTACGACGTGTCGCCATTCGCGATCGAGCGCTTCGCCGGGATTCAGTAACCAGCTATAATTCTCTCGACGGTTAGCTCAACTATCCGACGCTGGGTCATGCACATAGCTTGGTCCAGAGGCGTGCTGAAACCCTCGCACGCCACGTTTTGTGACCAGGGGCTCATGCACGATTCGCTGTACCAGATACTGGGTAAGCATGCGGTTGCGGCGCTCCCCGAGC
>DATGDQ010000139.1:0-8040 GCA_035310785.1 Gemmatimonadaceae bacterium
CGGCGCAGGTGCGAGCGCCTTGTCGAGCGCCGCATCCAGCCTCGGCGCGATCGCCGGACGCGCCCGGCGCACGGACGGTGGCGGCCCCGAGAGCATCTTCGCGCGAATCGTCTGCGGATTGGGACCGGTGAACGGAGGCTCGCCGGCGAGCATCTCGTACAGCACCGTCGCCAGCGAGTACTCGTCCGTGCGCGCATCGATCACGCGCTCGCCGCTCGCCTGCTCCGGGCTCATGTACTGCGGCGTGCCTACCACCATCCCCGTCTCGGTGAACCGCTGTCCGTCGATCGCGGCATCGACGCCGAGCGCCTGCGCAACGCCGAAATCGGCGACGAGCGTGATGCCGTCCTTCGTGAGCAGCAGATTCTCGGGCTTGATGTCGCGGTGCACGACACCATGCTCGTGCGCGTATTGCAGCGCCTGCGAGGCCTCGCGTGTGATGCGCAACGCCTCATCCACCGGCAGCTGCCGCTCGCGCTCGAGACGAGCGCGCAGCGTCTCGCCCTCCACGAATGGCATGCTGAACCACAGAAGCCCGTTCGCGTTCCCCGAATCGAACACGGACAGGATGTGCGGATGCTGCAATCGCGCGGCGACCTCGATCTCGCGTTGAAACCGGTCGGCGCCGAGCGATGCGGCGAGATGCGCGTGAAGCACCTTGATCGCCACGGGCCGCTTGTGCTTCTTGTCGTGAGCGAGCCAGACGGTGGCCATGCCACCGCTCCCGACCTCTCGCTCGACGACGTACGCGTCGCCGAGGGCGGACTGTATTTGCGCGCGAGGGTCGACGACCGGCTCGGTCATGACGACGAAGCGGTCAAGAGACCTTCGAGTGCGTCGGTCCGTCATCGACGCTACCGATCAGCGCGTCGGCATCGAACTCGACGACGATGGGGGGAGCGCGATTGAAGTCGCTGAACCGAATCCATGTTGGACGTACTCGCACGTACACGAGGCCGGGCCGGGAAGCGCGCGCGCGACCGTCAGGCCACGTCTCGTAGTAGGCAGCCGTTACGCGCTCCAGATCCGGTCCCTTCGGCTCATCGGCGATGCCCTCGTATTGTGCGGTGCGCTCGTCACCCTCCACGACACCGCCGATGACGAACGCGATGCGCGAATTTCGGCGCAGATTCCCCATCTTGCGGGTGTTGTCCAGGGTGTCGAACACCAGCTCGAACGCATCGGTCACGGCAATTCCCACGACTGCGGACTGCGGCGCACGCTCCGGCGAGACCGACGCCTGCACCGCCAGTCGATGCGTGCGAAGAAACTGCAAGAGCTCCGATCTCCTCACGCACTCGCCGGATCGAAGAACTTTCCTTCCACGAGCAGCATCTCCGTGTCCGCGCACGACTGCCGCATCGCTTTCGCCTCCGCGTATTCGGGCGAGCTCCACCATCGTCGCGCCGTGTCGGCATCCGCAAACTCGAGGATCACGAATCGCGCCGGCGCCCACGAGCCCTCGAGCGCGGTCGTCGCGCCGCCGCGGGAGAGATACTTGCCGCCGTACTTCGCGATCGACACGGGCGCGAGATGCTTGTATCGCTCGTACTTCGCCTGATCCTTGATCTCGATCTCTACTATGATGTAGGCAGGCATCGGGTGTGTTCGTAGAGTGTCATCGCCATGTGGGCCACAGCTCGGCCACCGCGGTGTGCGCGCTCACTCCCGCCATGATGGCCGCGATGGAGGGAGCGGCGGCATCGGCCGAGAGGCGTATTCCATCGAAGACGAGCGTCGGTGAGGCGCCGATGCGGAAGCGGCTTCCGTTCGCCGCACGATTGAAGTGCTGCATAATGGTAGCGGGGCCCGGCATGCCCGTCGCCCAGAAGTCGACCGCGAGCATCTCGCCCGCCTGCTCGATGCCCATCTTGCGCCACACGGCCTCGCGCGCGAACGCCCACGCCGCGGCGTCAGCGCTCGCCTCGCGCATGGCGGTCTTGCCCGCCATGATGGCCGCCTCCTGCGTGTCCGCCGCGAACCGCATCAACCGGCGCTCGCCCGAATGCGTCTCGATCACGGCGAGTGGGCAGAGCAGCTCCCCGTCCTCCGTGTCCGAGATGCTCCACGCGGCGTGCGCGAGCGCGAACCCCGCGAGCGAGAGGCCGGATTGGGGGAGTTGAGTCATGACGTCGAGCACTGCGCCGCCTGGAAGATCGCCACCGACAACTATAGCTCCTCGCGGCACCTCGTGCCTCGACGCGGTGCCGGCATGCACCCGCTGATTTCGAGCGCTCGTCATTTCATTCCGATATATCGCGTCTGCACGAAATTCGCGAGTGCCTGCGACTGGCGCGAGCTCTCGGCGCGTTGGACGATCGGCGACGCGGAGGGTATCCTGTGGAGACGCGCGACGGAATCTTTCTGGAGGGGTCGTGGTCTCTTATTGGTATGTCCTCGTCATCGTGGTGCTCGCGTTCGTGTTCGGCACCATCATCACGCGCCGGCGCTCGAACACGAAAGTGATCTGGGAAGCGAGCCCGCAGGCGGGACCGGCACACGAGATGGCGATCGCCGACCCGCAGCTGCTCGCGTTGCTCCAGCAGAAGCAGCTCATCGGCGCGATCAAGCGCTATCGCGAGCTCACGGGAGTCGGGCTCAAGGAAGCGAAGGACGCCGTCGAGGCGCTGCAGCGCAGTCTCGCCGTATCATGATGCGCTCCCTCCGAGTGCACCGCGCGGCTCTTGCAACGCTCGCCGCGCTCGCCTTCGCGAGCTGCTCCGGCCCGTCGCGCAACGCGAGCGCGCCGCCGTCGGACATCCCCGCATCCCTCAGCTCGACGGGTCGCCTCCCCACCGGCGCGCGTCTCGATCCCGCCGGCCGCTCGACCCCGCTCGGCAACATGCCCCTCGCCGCCGTGCTCTCACCGGACGGGCACTTCATCGTCGTGAGCCTGTCGGGGTGGCGCGAGCAGGGACTCGAGATCGTGAATCACGGGACGGGCGCCATCGTGCAGCGCATTCCGCAATCCGGCGCGTTCGTCGGCCTGGCGTTCAGCGCCGACGGACGGACGCTCTATGCCTCCGGCGGCGTCACCGATCGCGTGTACGTCTACTCGTGGCGTGGAGGCTCGGCGACCGCGCCGGCGACGCTCGCCGATAGCATCACGATGAGTGACCCCGCGGACGACAGCACGGTGCCTCCGGGATCGCGCTACGTCTCCGGGCTCGCCCTCTCGCTCGACGGTCGCATGCTGTACGTGGCCGAGAATCTCGCGGACTCGATCGCGGTCGTCGATGTGGCGGAGCGCCGCATCGTCCAGCGACTCGGCACCGGACCGTATCCGTACGCGGTCGTCACCGCGTCCGATGGCCGCGCGTACGTGTCCGACTGGGGCGCGGCGACGGTGCACGTCTATCATCCGGTCACATCCGGGAAGCTCGTCGCCGAGCGGCCCATTAATGTGGGCCGGCATCCGTCCGCGCTCGCGATCTCCGCGGATGGCAATCGGCTCTTCGCCGCGTCCGCGAGCACCGATCGCGTGGCCGCAGTGGACACGCGCGCGCGACGCGTAGTTCAGTGGCTGCTCGACCCGCCGCCCGACAATCTCGCCGAGGGCAGCACGCCGGATGGACTTGCGCTCTCGGCAGACGGTGCGCGTCTCTACGTCGCCGAGGCGGATGCCAATGCCGTCGCGGTGTTCGACCTCTCGGCACTCACGTCCGGTATCCCATCGGCGCGCGGCACCGATACCCTCGCAGGCAGAATCCCCACAGAATGGTATCCCACGGCGGTGCTCGCGCCGCGAGCGGAACAGGCGGCGGAATCGGTGCTCGTCATCAATGGCAAGGGGCGCGGCACAGGCCCGAATCCGAAAGGCCCCGGACCTACCAGACGGCGCAGGGACGGCGATCCGCAGTTCACGCTGGGCCAGCTCAACGGCACGCTCACCATCCTCCCCGCCGCGAGCGGCGAATCGCTCGGCATGCTGACGCGCCGAGTGTCGGAGGCGAACGGGTGGAACGCCAGGCGCCCAGCGTACAAGTATCCGCCCATCGAGCACGTGGTCTACATCATCAAGGAGAACCGCTCGTACGATCAGGTGCTCGGTGATCTCCCGGATGGCGATGGCGACAGCTCGCTCACGTTCTTCCCGCGCGCACTGTCGCCGAATCATCACGCGCTGGCAGAGCGGTTCGGGACGTACGATCGATTCTTCGTGAATGCGGAGGTGAGTCAGCAGGGGCATCCGTGGAGCACCGGGGGCTACGTCACGGACTACATCGAGAAGACCACGCCCGACATCTATCGCGGCCGCCGCCCCGAGCCGGACGAGCCGGGTGATGTCGACAATCCCGTCATGGGCTACCTGTGGGACGCGGCAACGCGGAAGCATCTGTCGCTCCGAAACTACGGAGAGGGCGCGGAGCAGCTGCCGGAGGTGCCGGGCGTTCCGGCTGACAAGCGTTATGCGGGGAAGGTGCGTGCGCTCCTCCCGGCGCTGCAGCCGTACACGAACCCGTCGTATCCGCCGTTCGACATGTCGGTGCCGGACCAGCTGCGTGCCGACGTCTGGCTGTCGGAGTTTCGCGAATACGAGCGCGCGGGGCGCATGCCCGCCCTCGAGATTCTGCATCTGCCTCGAGATCACACGGCGGGACAGCGCGCGGGATTATCTACGCCGCGCGCGTGCATGGCCGACAACGATCTCGCGCTCGGCCGCATCATCGAGGCGCTCTCGCATTCACAGTTCTGGCGCACGACCGCGGTGTTCGTGCTCGAGGACGATGCGCAGAATGGACCGGACCACGTCGACTCGCATCGCTCGGTGCTGTTCACGATCTCGCCGTGGGCGCGCGGCGGCGTCGTGCATCGCTTCGTGAACACCACGGACGTGCTCGCGACCATGGAGGAGATTCTCGGGCTCGATTCGTTCTCGCAGTTCGATCACTTCGGGCGCCCGCTGCGCGAGATCTGGCGCTCGTCGCCGGATCTGCGGCCGTACGTCGCGCTCACGCCCTCGCAGTCGATCGTCGAGCGGAATCTCGCGACGGGGCCGGGGGCCCGCGCATCGGCGCACATCGATCTCGCGCGCGAGGATCGCGTGGACGATGCCGTGTTCAACCGCATCCTGTGGCGCGCGCTCAAGGGATCGGCGCCGTACCCGACCGCTCGGCGCCTCGCGCTCCTCGAGGCCGCGCGGTCGAGATGATGAGGCGTAGCCGCATCGCCGCGGTGCTCTCCGCCGCGTGCACTCTCACTTTCGCTCGTGCACTCATGGCGCAGAGCTCCAGGCCGGCGGCAGACAGCACGGCGTACCCGCACGCGCACGAACCGATCGGCACGGTGCGCCAGATGTACGATGGCGCGCTCTCGCCCGAGATGGCGGTCCACACCTTCCGCAACATCGACCGCCTCTTTCCCACACGTGTGGTCGCGCACGGTGCGCATCCCAAACAGTTGCCGGAATCGCCCACGCCTCTGCGCGACGTACATTTTCGCGACGGAAACGCCAGCTACGATCTCGAGCGCTACCTGGAGCTCAATCGCGTGGCCGGAATTCTCGTTCTCGAGAACGGCCGCATCGCGCTCGAGCGTTATCGCTACGGCAACACGGAGAAGACGCGCTGGATGTCGATGTCGGTCGCCAAGTCCATCACCTCGACGCTCGTCGGTGCGGCGTTGGCGCAGCATCGAATCGGGTCGCTGAACGACCCCGTGACGAAGTACGTGACGTCGCTCTCCGGAAGCGCATACGATGCCGTATCGGTGCGGGACATTCTCATGATGTCGTCGGGCGTGCGCTGGAACGAGACGTACACGGACTCGTCCTCCGATCGGAGGCATCTGCTGGAGGCGCAGATCGCGCAGAAGCCCGGCGCAGCGATGAGGCTCATGGCCTCGCTGCCGCGAGCCGCGGAGCCCGGGTTCGTGAACAACTACAGCACGGGCGAGACGCAGGTCGCGGGAGAGATCGTGGAGAGTGCGGTGGGGAGTTCGCTCGCCGAGTATCTGTCGGATCGCATCTGGGGCAGATACGCGATGGAGTCGGACGCGCGGTGGTGGCTGGACTCACCAAACGGCCACGAGATCGGCGGCAGCGGCTTCAGCGCGACGCTGCGCGACTACGGTCGATTCGGGCAGTTCATTCTCGAAGGCGGCGCCGCGGGCGGTGAGCAGATTCTTCCGAAAGGATGGATCGCGGAGGCGTCAACGCCGAAAACACTTCGCGACGGGAGCGCACTGGCGTACGGCTACTTCTGGTGGCCCGGCACCTCCCTACAGCAAAGACGCGACGGCGCCTTCGAGGCGGTCGGCATCTTCGGTCAGCACATCTACATCAATCCGGCGACGCATCTCGTAATCGTCGTGTGGGGTGCGCAGACGAAGCCGACGGGCGGCGCGGTCATCGATGATTGGAAGTTCTTCGACGCCGTGGCCGAGCACATGAGATGACTCGGCGCGCTGGGCGCCGAGCGCGCTGCGGTTCACCCATACTCGAACGCAATCGCACATGCATCGCATTCGCCAGGAAGATCTGCCGCTCCGCGGGAGCTCTCACAATTTCGTGGGCGCCGACCAGGGTGATGTGGGAGTCTCGGTATTTCTCTTCAATGGTGCGCCCGGGCGCGGGCCCGGGCCGCATCGACATCCGTACGACGAGATCCAGTTCATCCGCGAGGGCCGCGGCCGCTACACCGTGAACGGCCAGGAGTTCGAAGCGGGTGCTGGTGACATACTCATCATCAAGGCCGGCGAGGTGCACAGCTTCAAGGTCATCGGCGACGCGCCACTCGTGCAGCTCGACGTGCACGTGAGTCCGAGGTTCATTCAGGAGAACCTCGAATAACGGTTGCACGGCGCGGGGACGATCTGCATCATTTGCGATCCTCAGCCGCCGCGCGCATGCATCGCAGCATCTTCCTCGTGATCACCGGCCTGTTGCTGGCCGGAGCCGGTGCTCGTTCCGTCGCCATCGGTCATGCGGACGCGGAACCCGCGACGCCGAACGACAACAGAACGCCGGCCGGCGCGCTCGCGAACGGCGTACTCACTGTCTCGCTCGAGCTGCGGAGCTCACTCTGGATGCCGAACGGCGATTCGGGATTCGCGCTTCCGATCGCCGCGTTCGCCGAGTCGGGAAAGCCTGCGTCGATTCCCGGGCCTTTGATCCGGGTGCCGTCCGGAACGGAGATTCGGATCTCGGTGCGCAACCAGCTCGATGTTCGCGCCGTGCTGCATGGGCTGCGGGATCACGATGGCATCGCGGACTCGGTGGCGCTGGCACCGGGCGAGGCGCGCGAGATCGACTTCATCGCACGGGCCGTCGGCACGCACTTCTACTACGCGCGCACCACGTCGACTCCCGACATCATGTCGCGCGGCGCGGACTCGCAGCTCGCGGGCGCGCTCATCGTCGATCCGCCGGGAGCGAGCGAGGCCGGGAGCAGTGCGCACGATCGCGTGCTCGTGATCACGGCGTGGGAAGATGCGCGACGCGATTCGAGCATGCGCTACGGCAAGGCGCAGCTGTTTGCCATCAATGGGCTCTCGTGGCCGCACACCGAGCATCTCTCCTACGCCGTGGGAGACACCGTCCGCTGGCGCGTCATCAACGCCAGCCAGCACGGGCACCCGATGCATCTGCACGGCTTCTACTTCTCGGTGCTGAGTCACGGCACGACGCTGGAGGATACGCTCTACGATCCGGCGTCGCGACGCAACGCAGTCACGGAGGCGATGCTTGCCGCCTCGACGATGTCGCTCCAGTGGGTACCCGATCGCGCCGGGAACTGGCTGTATCATTGCCACTTCATCAACCACGTCGACACGGACATTCGTCTCGCGGACGCGCCGCGTCGCGCAATGGTCGGCATGACGCGCACCCATCTCGCCGATGCCATGTCGGGGCTCGTGATGACGATCTCGGTGCGCGATACTGCCGCGCCACACAGGGCAAAGCGCCCCGACATTCCACGCCGCCGGCTCCGGCTCTTCGTCACCGAGCGCACACCGCCCGCCGGCGAGCTGCCATCGTACGCATTCGTGCAGCAGATGGGCGCGCGCGAGCCCGCATCGGACTCGATGCGACTGCCGGGC
>DATGDQ010000140.1:0-4323 GCA_035310785.1 Gemmatimonadaceae bacterium
GCCGGGACTTCATCGAGAAGAACGCGAAGTTCGTGCGGAATCTGGACATCTAGTTCGACAGGCCGTCGCCGTCGCAAAATGGCGGGACCCGTTCGTGGGTCCCGCCATTTTTCATTGCGTCGCCCCGTGCAGGTCACTGCGCATACACCTCCACCCCCTGCGCCGTCACCCGATGCGAGATCAGCGGCAGCGGCGGCTCCGCCTCATCCGCAATCCGTATCGCCTCCCGCAGCGCCGCCGCGCCCGCGCGCAGCCCCGCCTCGTCGCGCGCGAACACGCTCGCGATCGCCTCGCCCGACTCCACCCAGTCGCCCGGCTTCGCCGTGATCACGAAGCCCACAGCCGGATCGATCGTGTCCGCCATCGTCGTCCGTCCGCCTCCGAGCGACGTGATGCCCCGCCCAACGGCGCGCGGCTCGATCTGCGCCACAAATCCCCGGCGAGACGCGCGAAACAGCTCGATCGCCTCCGCCTGCGGCATGAGCGCGGGATCGTCCACCACGGCCGGATTTCCACCTTGCGCCTCGATGATCTCCTTGAGCTTGTCCGCCGCGGCACCACTGGCGATCGCGCTCTCCAGTCGGTCGCGGGCGGTCGCGCGGTCGTCGACCATCGCGCCCAGCATCATCATCTCCGCGCCCAGCGCGTAGGTCACCTCCATCAGATCCGGTGGTCCCTCGCCGTGCAGCGCGTGGATGGCCTCTTCCGTCTCCAGCGCGTTCCCGCATGCGCGCCCGAGCGGTCGATCCATCGCGGTCATGAGTGACACCACGGGACAACCGTGCGCTGCGCCGAGCGCGATCATCAGCTGGGCGAGCTCCACTTCGCGCTCGAGCGCCTGAAAGAACGAGCCCGA
Source organism: Gemmatimonadaceae bacterium (assembly GCA_035310785.1). GTDB lineage: Bacteria > Gemmatimonadota > Gemmatimonadetes > Gemmatimonadales > Gemmatimonadaceae > FEN-1250. The sequence continues at coordinate 857 of DATGDQ010000140.1, forward strand.
GCCGCGCTTCACATCGAGCACGAGCCCCGTCAGCCCCTCCGCGAGCTTCTTGCTCATGATGCTCGCCGCCAGCAGCGGAATCGACTCGACCGTCGCCGTCGCATCGCGCAGCGCGTACAACCTCCTGTCCGCAGGCGCGAGCTCGCTCGTCTGGCCGAGCAGGACACAACCGATCCGCTCGAGCTGCGTACGCGCCTGCGTGAGCGTGAGATCACTCCGAAAGCCCGGGATCGCATCCAGCTTGTCGAGCGTGCCGCCCGTGTGCCCCAGACCACGGCCCGACACCATCGGCACCACGATCCCGACCGCCGCCGCGAGCGGCGCGAGCACGAGCGACACCTTGTCACCCACGCCACCGGTCGAGTGCTTGTCGATGCGAGGAGCAGTCATGGTGTGGAGATCGAGTGCACTTCCGCTCCGCAGCATCGACTCGGTGAGCGCCACCGCTTCGTCACGATCGAGTCCGCGCAGATATGCGGCCATCAGAAACGCCGCCATCTGATAGTCGGGTACGTGCCCCGTCATGTACGCACCGAGCAGCGCGCGCCACTCGCCCGGCTCGATTCGCCCGCCATCGCGCTTCTTCTCGATCAGTCGTATGGCGAGCATGCGCAAACGATACTTCGCGGACTGTCTCCCTGCTACTTCGCTCGCCAGCCATGCGCGCGTCGCACCCCTCCCGACTGCGTGGAACGCTCACCGCACGAGAGCACTGATTCACCTCGCCGCCGCATGCTGTCGCACAAAAAACGCGAGCATTGACCGCGATGTGGGGTATCTCTAGCTTCTGCCAGCGAAGTCGCATGCTCCTGCGTTGATGCGATGATCGCTGATTTCACGTCTCGGCTCGCGAGACGAACTCACAGTCAGATCTTCCATGCGCATTCGCCATCTCGCCATAGCCCTCGCCGCTTCCACCTTCGCAACCGCTGTTACAGGTCAGACCGCCGCCGAGCACATTGCCGCCGGAGACAAGGATGCGGTCGCGCTCAATGCAACCGGCGCGCTCGCCGAGTACAAGGCGGCGATCGCCGCCGATTCCACCGTCGAAGAAGCGTACTGGAAGGCCTCTCGTACGCTCGTGGATCTCGGCGAATACGAGCCCGACAAGGACAAGCAGAAGGACTACTACGCCCAGGCGAAGGACCTCGCGACGAAAGCCGTGGCGATGAAACCCAACGATCCGGAAGCGCACTTCTCCGTTGCACGCGCCGTGGGTCGCGTCGCACTCTCGGTCGGCAAGAAGGAGCGCGTGCGCTACGCCAAGGAGGTTCGCGCAGCGGCGCTCGAGTGTCTGCGCCTCGACTCCGCGCACGCAGGCGCGAACCACGTCATGGGACGCTGGAATGCCGAGATCATGCGGCTCAGCGGCTTCTCGCGATTCATGGCCAAGAATTTCCTCGGCGGTGACGTGTTCGGCACCGCGAGCTGGGCCGAGGCGGTGCGCTACATGGAGCGCGCGGTGCAGCTCGACCCCGCTCGCATCACGCACCATCTCGACCTCGCCGAGGTCTATCGCGATCGCAACAAGCCGGGCGACAAGGAGAAGGCAAAGGAACAGTTTCAGGCGGCGATCGACGGACAGATCACAGACTTCAACGACGCCCACTACAAGAAGGAAGCGCAGGACGAGCTGGCGAAGCTGAACTAGGCGCGCTCGCGAGGAGCGCGCGCGTCGCAACAGCCGCTGGTGGCGCGCCCTGGCGCGCTACCAGCCCCTTCGAATCCGATCGGCCAGATCCTCTCCGGCCCAGCGCCCGCGTTCGGCGCCTCTGCGCAGCTTCCGACGCCCGCGGCGCATGTACCAGCCGAGGTCGCCTCTCGCATCGTCGAGGCGATCGCCGATGCGTCCGCCGAACTTCTGGGCGCGCTCGCTCAACATCTCCCGCATTTCCTCTCCGGTCTGCGGCGCGTAGAGCAGCGCGGCGCCTGCTCCGATGAGCGCACCCAGCGCGACGCCCGCACCGAAGAGCGCGGCGTGTCGCCACCGCACGTCCTCCGAGTAGCTCCTGCCCATGGGGCGCGAGGAGTCCATCGAAGCCTCCGAGTCGGTGGAATCAAGATCGGATTGCCGTGATCGCGAGGCGGTCCCGGGGGGTCGGCTGCTCGAAAATTCCGATGTGCGTGCCATGTCATGCTCCTGTGCCGGGGCTCATCTCACCCCAAGGATGGTAAGAATCTTGCGATTCGGTGCTCTAACTTTCGTGCAACCCTGGTGCAAAGTGAATGTCTGCCGCTTAGCATCCGGGCGTAGTTGACGTGTGCACGCTTTGGGCCTCAATGCCAGGCGCCACACCAAATTCGTTTTCCCTCTCCCGGGCCGCGGCCAGGGATCCCTGTGGGTGAGGAGACGCATGAGCATTGATGGTAAGACCGTCCTCCTGGTCGAGGATAACGAAGACAATCGAATTGTCTACTCGACCATCTTACAGCACTTCGGGTACGTCGTGATGGAGGCGCTCAATGGCGAGGAAGGGATCGCCAAAGCGCGAACTGAGCGCCCCGACCTGATTCTGATGGACATCTCGATTCCCGTGATTGATGGGTGGGAGGCCACGCAGGTACTCAAGCGCGACCCCGAGACCCGCGGCATCCCGATCATCGCGCTCACGGCGCATGCGCTCGCCTCCGACCGCGAAAAGGCGATGGAGGTCGGATGCGACAGCTACCTCGCAAAGCCCTGCGAGCCGAAGGCGGTCGTGAGCGAGGTCGAGAAGTTCATTGGTAGGGGCAATGGCCACTGAGCAGGGCAACGGACCACTCGTATTGATCGTAGACGACCACCCGGACAATGTCGAGGTGCTCCAGGCAAGGCTCAACGCGCTCGGCTACCGCACCGCGTGTGCCCCGGACGGGGAGACCGCTCTCGAGATGGTCGAGAAATCGCCACCCGACCTGATCCTGCTCGACGTCATGATGCCTCACATGGACGGCAACGAGGTCGCGCGTCGTGTAAAGGCGAACAAGTCCCTGCCGTTCATCCCGATCATCATGCAGACGGCACTCGACTCCACGCAGAGCAAGGTCGAGGGGCTGGATTCGGGCGCGGACGATTACGTCACCAAGCCGATCAACTATGCGGAGCTGCAGGCTCGCATGCAGGCGGCGCTCCGGGTGAAGGGGCTGCAGGACAGGCTCGCGCAGATGGCGATCACCGATGCGCTCACCGGGCTATACAATCGCCGACACCTCGACGAGCGGCTCGACGAGATGTTCGAGCATTCGGCGCGCCTGCACGAGCCGCTCTCGGTGGCCATGTTCGACATCGACCACTTCAAGCAGGTGAACGACAAGTACGGTCATCAGGTCGGCGACGCCGTCCTCTCCCAGTTCGCGCAGCTCCTCAAGCACGTCGCGCGCGACATCGACCGGATCGGCCGCTACGGAGGGGAGGAATTCATGGTGCTTCTACCGGGCACCGTACTCGACGCAGGGGTGACCTTCGCGAAACGCGCGCGTCAGGCGGT
>DATGDQ010000141.1:0-5446 GCA_035310785.1 Gemmatimonadaceae bacterium
GCGGAAGATTCCGCTTGGCTCGGCGTCCTTGGAACCGGTCGCCTTCAGATCGTCCATGATGCGCAGCATCTGTCGTCCGCTGTCGAGCGCCGTGCGGCCTTCGCGCGTAATCCGCGCCGGTTTCACACGACGATCGAGCAGGGGCATCTTCAGCGTTGCCTCGAGGCGCTGGATCTGCCGTGTGACTGCCGATGGCGTCAGGAACAGGCGTTCGGCGGCCCGTTGCAACGAACCTGCCTCGGCCAGGACGACGAACGTCCGGATCTCATCGAGCATGACAGCTCCCAATTGCCAGTCAAGCAATATGATAGTGAAGAGATTGCACTTGACGCAAGCGCAAAGCCAGCCTTGCGCCGGCTTTTGCAGGTTGTGGCTGGCATCCAGGAGCATCTCATCGGGGCCCGACAGGGCGTTGCTTGGGATCGAGTCACGCTCGGGATGGGCCATTGCCGGCGATCACCTCGATTTCGACCTCGGCATTCAGCGGCAGCGCGGCGACGGCGACAGTGGTGCGAGCTGGATACGGAGCGACAAAATGTCTCGCATACACTTCATTCATGTCGGTGAATCGCTTGATGTCCATCAGATAGACATTCACTTTCACCACGTCGGCGAGCGTCTTGTCCGCTGCCTCCAAAATCACTTTGAGGTTGCGGAAGATTTGCTCCGTCTGTTCAGCGACGCCGCCCTCGATGAGTCTTCCCGTGGCCGGGTCTTGTGCGACCTGACCGCTCGTATACACGCGGTCGCCATCGCGAACGGCAGGTGAAAATGGACCGACGGGTTTGGCCAAACGGTCGGACGTAATGGGTTTGAGCGGCATATCAATGCTTGTGTGGTGAGAGGGCGGTGGTGGAAGAATGAAAACTGTCATCCGACGTTGCCTATTTGAGCGCCTCCATCGGAGAAACGCGCGTGGCGCGTCTCGCGGGAATGAAACAGGCGGCCATCGTGACGATCCCCAGCAGCACCGGCACGACCGCGAACGTCATCGGATCGCTCGCCGACACACCGAAGAGGAGACTCGACATCAGTCGCGTCACGACGATCGCCGCGCCCAGACCGACGATGGTTCCTGTAGCCGTGAGAATGAGGCCGGGGCGGAACGCGAGCCTGAGGATATCCCCTGGCTTGGCACCCAAGGCCAGCCGAATGCCGAATTCCTGAGCGCGTTGGCTGACCACGAACGCCATCACACCGTAAATCCCCAGCGCGGCGAGCAGGAGCGCCGACACTGCAAAGATCGACATCAAGAAGAGTGAGAACTGTCGCCGCGCCATCGAAGCCGACATCAGCTCCGTCATGGTCCTGACGTTGAACACAGGAAATTCTGGATTGATGCTGTGTACGGTCTGTGTCAGGGCCACTTTCGTCGACTTCACGTCGACGTCGGCACGTGTGCGGAGAAATACGGCGGGCCGTATGCTGGGATGTTGAAGAATGGATTCGTACACGCGCGGCGCGGGCGCCACGTCCAATCCGTCGGTGCGCACGTCCCCGACTACGCCGATGATCTCGGCTTCCTTTCCCAGGCCATCCCCGAAACCCCGCCAGACATACCGCAAGCGCCGGCCAACCACGTCTCGTTGCGGTGAAAATCTGCGAACGAACGCCTCGTTGACCACCACGACCCTCTCCGAAGAATCTGCGTCATGATCGGTGAAGACACGGCCCTCTTTCAGCGGCGTCTTGAGCGCGGCGAAATAGCCTGCGCTCACGGCCCCAAACTCCGCTGCATGATCATTCCCCTGCGTCGAAACCTCGTCGGGTAAAGAAAACGAGACGGGATTGTTCACATTGCTGAGGAGTGGGACATCGCTCGGCGTGCCGACCGCGGATTGCTCGATACCGGGGAGCAGTGCGATTCGGGCGAGCAGCTCCCTGGCAAGCCCGGCGCGCTGCGCTGTCGTCAGATATGGATTTGCGTCGGGATGGCTCGGAACGGGGACCCAGATCTGACCAGCGACAAGTCGCTCCGGATCGAGCCCGGGATTCTGACTCAGCGCGGCAGAGAAACTGCGGACAAGCAACCCGGCGCCAATCAGCAACACCGCCGATAGCGCGACCTCCAACACGACCAACGCGGCGCGCGATCGGTTCTGGCGGAGGCTCTGTCCACCACCCGTGCGTCCGCCGTCCCTCAAGTCGCGATTGGGATCGACCGCCGATGCATGGAGCGCCGGCATCAATCCAACCAACACTCCGGTCGTGAGCGACAGCACAAGCGCGAACGCGACCATTCGCCAATCCGCATGTACCTCGCCCAGGCGAGGCACGTCCGCGGGCACCATCATAAGAAGCGATCTGTGTGCGATGAGCAGCACCGCAAGCGCCGCTGCGCCGCCGGCAATCGATACGAGCACGCTCTCGGTCAGCACCTGTCGAACGAGCTGGCCGAGCGACGCGCCCAGCGCCTGGCGAATGGCGAACTCGCGCACTCGTGCCGATGCCCGCGCGATGAGCAAGCTTGCAATGTTCACGCAGACAATCAGGAGCACAAAGCTCACGGCGGCGAGCAGGATCACGAGCGTCGGTCGCACATTACCCGTCAGGCTGGTTTGCGCGCGCTCGAGGCGAAGCGACCAGCCCTGCTGCTCGGGATAATCACTGGGGTAGGTCCGCTGCAACAAAATCGCCAGCGCATCGAGTCGCCGCTGTGCCTGTTCGAGCGTAATGCCCGGTTTCAAGCGACCCAACGCTCCAGGCACAAACCGTAGCCTGCGCACCGGCGGGGTGGGGTAAGGATCGGCGGTGAATCCGCATGCCGACCAAATGTCGACGTCGCCGCCCAGCGTATTGCCGGGGTGCCGAAACCCGCGCGGCATGACGCCGATGACCGTGTACGGGTCCTCATCGATGCGAACCCGCCGTCCGATGATATGTGGATCCGATCCGAATTGGCGCTTCCAGAGGCCGTCGCTGATGACGACGCCATCGAGGCAGCCCGGCACCCACTCGGACTGTGTGTACACCCGTCCGAGCGCCGGCGTTGCGCCGAGGAGCTCGAAGTAGCTCGGGCTCGTACCGAGAAACTCGATCCGGTCCACTCCGTCGCCGCCTGACAAGGCCTGGCTCGCAGGAAAAATCACGCTGAGCTGTTCGAATAGTCCGGAACGTTGCAGGTCGTATAGTTCGGGCACTGACATGCCAACGTTCTTGGCTCCAGCACGGCCCAGATCATCGAACACGCGCACGATGCGGTCAGGCTCGCGGAAGGGCAGCGGCCGCAAGAGCACGGCGTTCACGACGGTGAAGATCGCGAGATTCGCTCCGATGCCGAGCGCCAGTGTCAGCACGCTAATCGTCACGAACGCGGGGCCTTTCTTCAGCGTCCGCAGCACGTAGCGCAAGTCCTGCAGCAGCCCGTCCATACTCGTCCTCCATTCGGCGACGTCAACGGCGCAGGGGGAACGGCGATTGCCTGTTCCCGTGGACGAATGTGTAAGTCGGAGGAGTGTGGTGCGTCAAATGCAACGTTAGCACGATGATATTGCCAAAAGCGCACGACGCGTCTGGGGTGCCGCGTGTGGAAAGCGGCCGGGATTGGCCAACACTGGATGGAGATAGGGTGGGCACGTATCGGATGCCCAGAAGTGGCGGCCAGCCTCCCAAGCTGGACATCGCCGGTTCGAGTCCGGTCGCCCGCGCTACGGCAGGTGGACGCGATTGCCGTGAATGCTACGCTGGGGCCCGCGACCCCAGCGTTCTTTTGCATCCACGCTAGGCGCGGGACGCCCTGCTCGATTTCCTGGTCGAGGCCGCATTCAAGGCCGCCGCTGCGCGCACGAGCGCCTTGAACGCACCTTCGTCGAGCTCATCACCCTCGTGGATATCGATGGCGCGTCTCGCGTTGCCTTCGAGGCTGCTGTTGAAGAGCCCCGAGGGGTCGTCGAGCGAGGCGCCCTTCATGAAGGTCAGCTTCACGACGCTCGTGTAGGTCTCGCCAGTGCAGATGATTCCGTCGTGTGACCACACGGGAACACCTCTCCACTTCCACTCTTCGATCACCTCGGGGTCGGCCTGCTTGATCAGAGCACGAACGCGCGCGAGCGTCTTGCCTCGCCAATCGTTGAGCTCTCTGATCCTCGCGTCGATCAGTCGCGGTGGCGAGTCGTTCCTGGCCGTGGCGCTCTTCTTCATCATGATTGCACCTCCGTCGGCTGTTAGCCCCAGGTGAGTTGCGTGAGCTGAATCAGGTTGCCGCATCCGTCGTCCAGCATGGCGATGATCGAGGCGGTCACGGAGGTGACCGGCGTCGTGAACTTCACGCCCTTGGCGGCCAGGCGATCGTGCTCGGCTTGCACATCGCTGGAGAGAAACTGGGCGGCGGGGCGTCCCTGGCTGCGCAGCGCCGACTGATAGGCCTTGCCCGCCGGATTCGCGTTGGACTCCAGCACGAGCTCCGCGCCGTTCGGGTCCTCCAGCGAGGCAACCGTGAGCCAGCGATAGCTCCCCTGGGTAAAATCAGCCTTCTTCTGAAAGCCCAGCTTTTCCGTGTAGAACTGCAGCGCCCGCTCCTGATCGTCCACGTAGAGTGTATTCCATTTGATGCGCATCGTGATCTCCTTGTTGTTCGTCACAGTCGCTCGATATCGGAAACGAGAATGCCAGGCTACGCGAGCGCTCACGGAGCTCTCGCGAGCACATCGACGAGTTTCCCGCCCATCATCCTCCAGCCGTACCGCGCCCCGCCGAAGTTCCGCTTCTGGCGCGGCTTGAATCCGGACTGCACGAGCGACAGCCGTGTGCCGGACGCCGTTGGCGTGAGCTCGAAGGTCACCATGGTGTCGATGTCGCCCACGACCCAGGTGTAGCTCAGCTTTCGGAAGCGCTCGATCTCGAGCAATCGGCAATTCACGATGCCGTCCCACCCGGGCTGCGGCTCCGCTCTGAACGTGAATGCCGCGCCCGGCTCGAGCTCGAGCTCCACGATGGGCAGGAGCCATTGCGAGAGGAGCGCTGGATTCGTGAGCGCGCGCCACACCTTCTCCGGTGCATGATCCAAATCGAATTCGAAGGAAATCGACTCGGTTTGCGAGGCTTCGGTCTTCTCGATGACGGTCACTCGTCCATGGTCTCCAGCAGTTGTTCGAGCCGCTCCACGTGCTCCGTCCAGAAGGCGCGGTAGTGCGAAATCCAGTCGATGAGCGGCTTCATTCCGCTCGGTCGCACGCGGTAGTAGATGCAGCGCCCCTCGCGCCGGGCGCGCACGAGCCCGGCCTTCTTCAACGTGGCGAGGTGTTGCGAGACCGCCGGCTGCGAGATGTCGAAGCGCGCGGTGAGATCCTTCACCGCCACTTCTCCGCGCGTCAGCGACTCGAAGATCGCCCGGCGGCTGGGGTCCGCCAGCGCGTGGAAGATCTCGTTCTGGATGACGCTCGCTCGCTGCATGGGAGATATATAAGTAGGCACTTATATGATGTCAAGCGGGAGATCTCTGTCACCC
>DATGDQ010000142.1:0-5510 GCA_035310785.1 Gemmatimonadaceae bacterium
CGCGGCCCCCACGCGTATCCGGAGTCCGTGGGCGAGGGTGTCTTCACATTCTCGCTCGCGGCGCGGTCGTACCACCAGAGCTGTTCATCACGCGCGCCCCATTGAAGCTTGAATCGATGCGTGCCGCTGTTGGGCGACGTGCGCCCGAAGTTGAACGTCGAGATGCCGCGGTCGATCGCACGCTCCATGAATCGATAGTAGAGGAGCATGTTGGGCGCGATGCGCTTGTACGCGTTGAGCGAGGAAGCCCACGTCATCTCCACTTCGTTGTCCCATACGAATGCGCAGCCACACGCGACGGGACGACCTTCGTACCACGCGCACCCGAACCAGGCGTCTTCCGGAAAGATGGCGGCGATCGTGTCGAAGAGGAGACGCGGCTGCGTGGGAGTGCCGAGGTCGCGCATGTGCTGCGCGAAGACATCGAAGAAGGGCGCGACCTGGTCCGCGCCGAACTTCACGGTCACTCCTTCCTTCTGCGGGCGTCGCACCTGGCTGCGCAGCTTCGCGTCGAGCTGCTTCATCAGCGCCGGCTCGGAGCGAGGCAGATCGAGGAGCACCGTGATCTTCCGGTGCGACACGGGAAGCTCGATCGGCAGCGGGATGCGGCTGCGCAGCTCGAGAAGCTTGGCGCCCGAATCCCGCGCAATGTCCGATGCGCGGGCAACGAGCGCGACAATCGCCTCGGGCGTGCCGAGTGGGCCGCCGTAGTTGAGAAAGGGCATGGACACGAGGAAGTGTCCGAACAGAAGACTCTTCACGCGTACGAGTGGAAGCACGCCGGCGAGCGCACCGCCATCGTCGTACGCGGCGAGATAGATGCATTCATGGCCGAAGACACGCTCCATGACCGCGCGCCAGCCATACAGATGAAAGTGAGTGAAGCCCGGCGAGGTGCGTGCGACGCTATCCCACTCGCTGGCCGTTCCGGTGAAGCGATCGACTCGTGCGATCACTCGACTGCGCTTACCGCCCGGGAGCCCGTCGTGTGAGACATTGGTAGCTTGAGACACTGCGCCACGCTCCGGAATCGGAACTCACCAAGGAGCCGCTCGAGCAGCGGCTGTGTTTTGCGCAGGCCACTGTAGTGCCGCACGTGTGTGTGCCAGGGAACATCGATGCGCGGCTGATCGGGATCCAGCTCCCACGGATGAATGTAGAACATTGCGGGAATTCCGCCGGCATCGTGCTCGCGGAATGCCCGCTGGATGAGCCGGAAGGGGAGATGGCGGAGATATGCACCACCCGCAGCGGGAAGGCGCATCCCTCGCCACTGCGTGGTGGCGAGCGGAAACTCCGTGAGGGTGCCGGCCGGGCGGTGGATGAGATGCGGCACCGGCGGCGCCTTGGGATAGCCGTAGCCGGGACGCTGAATCGGAAACAGGCTCGAGTCGTATCGAAAGCCTTCGTCGATGAGGATGTCGAACGCCCACTCGGTGCCGGGCGTGATCGAAAAGTTGGGAGCGCGAAAGCCCCAGACTGGCGCACCGGAGTTGTCCTCGAGAATCGCCTTCGACACGCGGATGTCGTCGCGGAACTCATCCGGCGTGAGCGTGTTCACGCGTCGATGCAGATGGCCATGCGATGCGATCTCATGACCCGCGTCAGCAATGCGGCGCATCAGGAACGGATGGCGCTCCGCGATCCATCCCAGTGTGAAAAAAGTTGCGTTCGCATTGAATCGCGCGAGAAGCTCGAGCAGAATGCCGATGGAATGCTCGAGGCGGCTTGGATGCGAGTCCCAATCCTCTCGTCGCACCACACGATCAAACGCGCCGACCTGGAAATATTCTTCCACGTCGACAGTGAAGATGTGCTCAGTGGCGCAGTGAACCGGCAAGCTCATAGGGAGTGCCCAGCTGCGCAAAAAGTCGATGCCTGCATGTGTGCGTCAAAGTCTTGCAGTTAGGGTGCCACCCAAGGAATTCGCCGTTCAACGGGTCATCGTTGTAACATCCCGTTCACACCGAGTGCTTTACGCGATTCAATTCTTGTGAGGGAACACTAGCCGTGCGCCACGGACTGTTGCGTTGATACAACAAAGAACATTCGGACGCGCGGTCTGGATCGCGGGACTCGTGTGCATCGCGATCCTCACACTCACTCCGCAATACGCAGCAACGAAGCAGCCACCGAGTTTGTGCCTCCTGTGCGGAGACACGTCCGTACTCGATGCAATTCTCAATGTGCTCCTATTCATACCCTTCGGATTGGGCTTGCGTCTCGCGGGGATGTCCCGACGGCGCGCCTTCACGATTGGATTGGTGACGACTGTCACCGTCGAGCTGCTGCAGATCGGGATTCCCGGGCGGGACACGAGCCTGGGCGATGTGTTCACCAATTCCTTCGGCGGCTTCATCGGAATCGTCTGCGCAGACATCTGGCGCGTGGTGATTCTTCCCTCGCGCCGTGCGGCCACTCGACTCGCGTGGGGGTGGACCGCGTTGTGGGCGCTGATATTGATCGCGAGCGCAGAGCTCGCGCACATCTCGCTACCCGACACCACGGCGTGGGGAACGTGGAAGCCCGAGCTGCTGCACCACGACTACTTCTCGGGCAAGGTCCTCTCCGCAACCGCGGGCGGGCTTCCCACGCCGTATGCAATATCGGCCACGAGCGCCGACGTGCGGCGGCGGCTCTCATCCGATTCGGTGGTCGTCGAAGCGACGATCGTCGGCGGCATCCTGTCCAACCCCGTCTCGGCAATCGCCGCCGTCTACGATTACAGGCGATCGCAGATCTTCCTGCTTGGCGAGCGCAAGGGGAATCTGATTTTTTCCCTGCGCATGCGCACCGCGGACGCGAGAGTCGCCACGCCCGACATCAGACTGGACAGCGTGTTTCCACGCCATCGGCCCGCGGCGCCCGACACGATGGTCGTCGCCGGTGGACTCATACATCACCAGCTGTGGATCAGCGCCCGACAGCACGGCGTCACGCGCGAGCGAACGCAGCCGATCGATGCGGGGCTAGGCTGGAGCTATCTCCTGCCGTTCGATTACGAATACGGACCCGAGGCGCGGTGGCTCACGGTGCTCTGGCTGGCAGGGTTGTCTGCCCCCGCGATGTATTGGGCGACGCGCGCGGGGCGAACGGTGCTGGCAGCGGTGGCAGCGTCGTTGGCGGCGTCACTGCTCCTGGTTCCGCTCGTGACGGGCGTCCATGCCACCGCGTGGTGGGAATGGGTCGCCCTCGCTCTCGGCATCGGCATCGGCATGCTGCTCGCCCACGACGGAGTGCACTCGAGTCCCGCGACCTGAACCTCCGCGAGTGCAGTGGGGTTACATTGTCGTGATCGAGTGCACGCTGGGCGCTTGGCGTGCATGGCCCTGCTTCCCTTTCCTCATTCCAATGCGCGCTTTTCCGCCCGCTCGCGCGGTGGCACTCTGGGCCCTCGCGATGTTCGCCGCTGCGCCGCTCGCCGCGCAGTCGCCGCTGCATTACCCGATCGCCCGCAAGAGCGATCAGTCCGACACCTACTTCGGGACGACGGTCGCTGATCCGTACAGGTGGTTGGAGAACACGGATGCCCCCGAGACGCGGCAATGGATCGAGGCGGAGAACGCGCTGACCTTCCAGTATCTCTCCTCCATTCCGGAGCGCACCTCCATCAAGGAGCAGCTCACGCGCATCTGGAACTATCCGAAGTACAACGTGCCGACCAAGCGCGGGAAGGACTATTTCTTCACCGAGAACAGCGGGCTGCAGAATCAGGCGGTGCTCTACGTCCAGCACGGCCTCAAGGGCGAGCGCAAGGTGGTGCTCGATCCCAACACGCTATCGTCCGACGGGACCGTCGCGCTCGGAGCGTGGGATGCCACGGAGAATGGACGCTATCTCGCGTACGCGGTAGCGGCCGCGGGATCGGATTGGGAAGTGATCCGTGTGCGCGACGTGGAGAGGGGCGTCGACCTGCCCGACACGCTCAAGTGGGTGAAGTTCTCGAACATCGCCTGGACAAAGGATCACAAGGGATTCTTCTATTCGCGATTCGAGGAGCCGAAGAGCGAGAACGCGCTGCTGGCGAAGAACACCGGGCAGAAGCTCTACTACCATTACCTCGGCGAGCCGCAGTCGAAGGACCGCCTGATTTACGAGCGCCCCGACCATCCGCAGTGGAACATCACGGCGACGGTGAGCGATGATGGCGAATACGTCATCATCTACGTTTTCGATGGGACGAACCCGAACAACCGCATCTTCTTCATCGACGTCAGCAATCCGGGGAAGCCGAAGATCGACAACCCGCTCGTGACGCTGATCGACGATGAGGAATCCGAGAACCGCGTGATCGACAATGCGGGCGATGTCTTCTTCCTGCAGACGACGCAGGACGCTCCGCTGGGCCGTGTGGTTGCGGTCGACATCAACAAGCCTGCGAAGAAGTACTGGCGTGCCCTGATACCCGAAGGCGCGGACAAGATGGACGACGTGGAGCTCATCGGCGGCCACTTCGTCGTGCACACGTTGAAGGACGCGCACTCGGTGCTCGAGATCTACGCGCTTCGCGGCAATCGGGTCGGGAACGTGAGCCTTCCTGGGATCGGCACGATCACGGCCATCTCCGGCAAGCCGAACGAATGGGAGATGTTCTATTCGTACGCGTCGTACCTGCAGCCGGCATCCATCTATCGGTACGACATCGAGAAGCGGACGCAGTCGCCCTTCCAGGTCGCGAAGCTGCCGGTTGACAGCGCGGCCTTCGAAACGAAGCAGCTCTTCGCGTCCGGAAAGGATGGAACCAAGATCCCGATCTTCGTCACCGCGAAGAAGGGACTGACGCTCGACGGATCGCACCCGACGATTCTCTACGCGTACGGCGGGTTCGACGTCAACATGACGCCCTCGTTCGCCCCTTCTATGCTGCAATGGGTTTCGATGGGCGGCGTGTACGCGGTGGCGGTGATCCGCGGCGGCGGTGAGTACGGACGCGCGTGGCACGAGGCCGGGATGCTGGCGAAGAAGCAGAACGTGTTCAACGATTTCATTGCGAGCGCGGAGTACCTCATCTCGCAGAAGTACACGTCCTCGAAGAAGCTCGCGATTCGCGGCGGCTCGAATGGCGGTCTGCTCATCGGCGCCGTGGAAACGCAACGCCCCGATCTCGCGGCCGTTGCGCTCCCGGCCGTCGGCGTGATGGACATGCTCCGCTATCAGAAATTCACGATTGGCGGCGCATGGGCGCCGGAGTACGGCACGTCGGACGACTCGACGCAGTTCAAGACGCTGTACGCGTACTCGCCGTTGCACAACATCAAGCCGGGCACCTCGTATCCGGCGACCTTGATCACCACCGCCGATCACGATGATCGCGTGGTTCCGGGACACTCGTTCAAGTTCGCCGCCACCATGCAACGCGCGCAGGCAGGATCCGCGCCCATTCTGATTCGCATCGATACGAAGGCCGGTCACGGCGGCGGCAAGCCGACCTCCAAGCAAATCGATCTTGCGACCGATGAGCTTGCGTTCACGGTGAAGAATCTCGGGATGTCGCTGACGCCGTAACCCGC
>DATGDQ010000143.1:0-1762 GCA_035310785.1 Gemmatimonadaceae bacterium
CGCTCGATCTCATCGCGCCGCTTCTGGGCTTCGGCTTCCCAGCTCTCGCGGAGCTTGATCGTCTCTTCCTTTCCGGCCACGACCGCCGCCTTCCGCAACGCCTCGGCCTCTCGCGTCGCCTCGTCGATGAGCCTGCGCGCGACCTCTTCGGCAGTGGTTCGGGCTGCGACTTGAGCCGCGCGCTCCCCGCGCAATCCGGCCGATCGACCCACGAAAAAAGACACCGCGCCGGCGACAATGATGCCAAAGGCCAGCACGGCGTCTATTACGATTTGGTTCATATGTATCTATAGCTCCACACGACGGCGACGTCGCGATCTCCGGGGAAACACTGCCACGCGCGTTCAGACAGCGCGAAGGCCACTGCCCAGCAAACAACGTCAAAGAACGTGAGGCGAACGAGGCTAACCGCAACGACGGCTTGAGAATAGACGTCGTTCAACCACTGCTCAGAAATTACGTCCAGTTCGCGAAAAAGGCCAGACCCAGCGGTCCCGCGACGGAGTCAGACGCCCCGCTTTCCGGGTGGAAGCAGGCGGCGAAGCTCACCCGAGAGCACACGCATGCGCTCGGCCAGCTCCTCTCGCCCATCCTGAGACTTGAACAGCTCGTCGGTGATCTGGAGCGCCGCCAGGATTGCCGCCTTGTGCGACTCGACCGTTGCCCCCGCGTTCATGACGCCCCGAATCGTCTCGTCCACGTACTTCGCGACCGCCCGCGTATGCTCGGCAGGCTCGTCGCTCCTGATCGTGTATTCCTCGCCGACGATCGTCACCTTGACCGAAGACTTGCGGCTCATCGGTGTGCCTCCGATTCCTGTTGCTGGCGCAGAAAGCGGAGCTTCTCGAGCAACTGCTTGGTGCGGCTCTTCGCGGCTTCCAGCCGCTCACGAAGATCGCGATTCTCGCGCTCGAGCGCGGCCGCGTTCGCGCGGCTCGTGGGAACGGGTGGCGCGGCCTTGAGCTTCGCCTCCGCCTCGTGAGCGCGACGTCGCCACACCGCCATCTCATCCGCGAGCGAGTGGATGAGGTGCTCGAGCTCCTCGAACGCGACCACGTCAGGTCGTTCGCTGTCTGACACCTAGCTCTCCTTCCAGAGTGCGCACCACCTTGTCGCGTCGGCCGGCGACTTCCTTGTCCCGTAGAGTGCGTTCCGGATGCCGGAAGGTCAATCGCCAGGCGATGCTCCGGAATCCGTTCTGGACGCCGGCGCCGCGGTATTCGCTCAGCAGAGTCAGCGATTCGAGGAGCTCGCCGCTCGCCTCCCGAATCGTCTTCTCGACACGGGAGGACGCCAGATCATTGGGCACGAGCAGCGCGATGTCGACGTAGGAAGCGGGAGTCGACGGGAACGGCTGGAACCTGAAGCGAGTCGGCTGCGCTTCGCTCGACGCCGGCCGCGATCTCGACTGGCCCGGCGGAGCGACGGCATCCGACGAGATGTGCGCGAGCGAGAGCTCGATGCCGAATGCCGGCGGCGCCCACACCGGCGCGTCGAGCGCGACACGGCGCACCGAACCACGCACGTCGCCGGCGATCGCGATCTCCCACAACACATCGCCGCGTCCGTCATCGCGCAGCTCGATCTCTGCGCCCGCTGCGACCGTGCTCGCGATGAGCTCCGCGAGGCCTTTGGCGTCCCATGCATCGACATCCGGTGTACTTGGCTCCGACCAGTGAGGAGGATGTCTGTGCCCCATCAGGATCGTGGCGAGACGCACCTCCTCTCGCGGAAGACCGCTCGATGATGGCAGGAACGTGCT
>DATGDQ010000144.1:0-5206 GCA_035310785.1 Gemmatimonadaceae bacterium
TCCAGCAGAACCCGAATCTGTCCGCGCTCGAGCTCTGCCTCGAGCCACTTCCATAGATCATCGATGGCATGCCTCGGGATGGACTCCGCGAGCGCCGCCCGCTCGCGCGCGACCAGATGGCGAGTCATCCACTCGACCATGCGGGCGAGCAGCGTTTCCTTGTCGTGAAAGTGGTAGTGGATGAGTCCCTTGCTTACCCCTGCCTCTTCCGACACTTCGTGCATGGTCAGCGCGGCCGCACCCGACGTGACAATGCAGCGAATGGCTGCGCGAAGGATGCGCTCCGCCGCATCGGCTCGCGGACGCGGTACTGCGGGCGCAAGACGGTCTGTCACTTCTCTTTTCGAGAGGCCGGTAATGCGCGCTGAAACACTACCGTCATGCGCGCTCCATCCTGCGAGAGCAACGCCGGCTCCCATCCGCCTCGACTGCGCTCATTCAATAAATCCGTCAACGCGTCCTCATCGTCGTGAGCCCGGCGCGACAGCTTCAGCACCACTGCCTGGTATTCTTTCATGATTGCGAAGTTAGTACCTTCAGCCGCATGCTGACCACCCCTGCGTTCGCCAATCTGTCGGTGACCGGGCATCCCCTGGTCCAGCACAAACTGTCGATCCTCCGGGATCGCGCAACGCCGACCAAGATGTTCAAGGAGCTCGTCGAGGAGATCGCAACGTTGATGGCCTACGAGGCCACCGCCGATCTCTCTCTGGAGCCGGTCTCCGTGGAGACGCCGCTCGAGAGAATGACCGCCAGACGAGTCAGCGGAAAGAAGCTGACGCTCGTGCCGATCTTGCGTGCCGGGTTGGGAATGGTGGACGGCGTACTTCGCCTGGTACCGTCCGCTCGAGTCGGGCACATCGGACTCTACCGCGATCACCTCACACTCGAGCCGGTTGACTATTACTTTCGTGTACCCGGAGATGCAGCCGAGCGCCAGTTCTTCGTGCTCGACCCGATGCTCGCGACGGGAGGAAGTGCCGTCGCTGCCGTGGACTCACTCAAGCGCGCGGGCGCGACGCGCATTCGCTTTCTCTGTCTGGTCGCCGCGCCAACGGGAGTGGAGCGCATGATGTCCGCGCATCCGGACGTGAGGATCTACGCGGCCGCCCTCGACCGCGAGCTCAATTCCCTCGGCTACATCCTCCCCGGGCTCGGCGACGCCGGAGACCGGCTTTTCGGTACACGACCTGGGTCGTGATCGGCATCGAGTCGGGACGGTGGGAGTCGTTGCACCCGATCCTGCTAGCCGTCGATCACGCTACCCGAACCACTCACGGGGGCAGTCGCGCTGTTGATTCGCGGCTGCAATCAGCCACTGCTGCGTGTCGATGTCCAAGACCTCGTCGGCAACGTGATCGAACCACTCCGCTGCGACTGCCGTTTCGCCGATGCGTCGCCAGAGCTCGCCGACGAGATACGTGAGCACCGCACGCTCATCGCGCTCGACGCCATCGTAGGCCTCGAGCGCCCGCTCGAACATCCACGCAGATTGGCGCCGGAAGAAACGTTCAGCCTCCGTGTCACCCTCGTCCACACAGCACCAGGCCGCGCGCAGCAGAAGATCCGCGACGCGCCGCGGCTCGGCCCCCTGCCACAGCGCAACCTTCGCTGCAAACTCGTACTTCTCGGACCCGGTCAGCGCGCCTTCACTCAGCCGAGGCGCGAGCTCATCCCAGACATGCTCCTTGAGCATCGGGCTGACATCCGCCTCCTCCCCGAAATCTCTTTCGCTTCCAGCGTAGCCACAGCGCGAGCACAGATGTATTAGATAGGGAAGCGGCTGCGCTCCTGCCGCGCGCTCGTGAAAGTCCGTGCGCTTACCCCCAAACGAGTTCGTCGACAGAACCGCTTGCGAATCGAAGCAGTGATGACAGATCGGACAGGTGAGCTCAATGTGTTTCAACGTCGTCATGCTTGGCTCCGGCACGTTCATGTCGAACGACAGAGGGAAATAGCGTGCCAGTAGTGCGAAGTGCCCTTGTTGCACTCTCCTGTCGACACTATCTTGCCCCGTCCGCCGGACAGACTTCGCGCCATTCACACGCGCACCCGGTCTGAATGCTGATCAATCTGATCCCCGACTTTTTCGCACTACTCGACAGCACAGACCCCGTCGCCGCCTACCGGCGCTACTACTCGACCCACCTCCGAATCCTCGAACCATATTGGCGAAACTACGTACTCGATCCCGACACATCACACTTCGATGACGTAGCACGCGCAGCCATGCGTGCCGACAGGCATGACCTGCGGGCAATGTTGGAAAGAACTGATGTGGTCTCACTGGCGCGCGAGACTGAATATCGTTGCAGTGCGCTGCTCGAGCTCGATTCCGACATCGATGTGGTTCTCATGATCGGCGTAGGAGCGGCGAACGCCGGCGAGCTCGTCACCGACGGCCGTGGCATAGCCTTCGTCTGCC
The DNA here is from genome assembly GCA_035310785.1 of Gemmatimonadaceae bacterium. Classification (GTDB taxonomy): domain Bacteria; phylum Gemmatimonadota; class Gemmatimonadetes; order Gemmatimonadales; family Gemmatimonadaceae; genus FEN-1250. The sequence continues at coordinate 2,426 of DATGDQ010000144.1, forward strand.
TCGAGCACTTCACCGGTGTGGCAAATCCCGATACAGAGGGACTGGGGCTTGACCCTGCCTTGATCCCACTCTGGCTTGCTCATGAATTCGCACATGCCGTGCGCTATACGTCGCCCACGAGCCGCAGCACGTTGCGTCAGCTCATCATCCAGGCCGGCGACTACTATAGCTATTGGGACACGGGCCGTCGGGCAACGCTGCGAGAGCATGTAATAAACGAGGGCATAGCAGTCGAGGTCTCCCGCGCCGTGAGCCCTGGACACGCCGAGTGGGAGTACTACGGCTACTCTCGCCGCCAGTATGCGCGCATCCGCGAGCTGGAAGGAGTACTCGCACGAGCCGTTGCTCCCGATCTCGACCGAGCGGGCCTCGGCCTTCGCCTCCAGTATCTCTCAGGCGGCTCGAGTGAAGAATCGCGCACTCTCGAACAGTACGTTCTTCCCGAGCGCGCCGGATACTATCTGGGCAGTCGCATGGTCGAGCGTGCGATCATGGAGCGAGGAGTCGCATGGACGGTTCGCGCGAGTGCTGACGAGATTTCCGCCATGTCGGGCGTTGCCGCTGCTTCCGCATGAGCAGCGCCTGATCACTTACCGATACAGAACGCGCTGAACACGCGGTCGAGAACGTCCTCGACATCGACTGCACCCACCAGTTCCTCCAGATGACCACGGGCGCTGTGCAGGTGCACCGCGGCAACCGTCGCTGGAAGATCGAAACGACTCACACATTGTTCGAGGAAGGCCGAAATCTCGGCTCTCGCCTTCGTGAGAGCCACACGATGGCGCTCGCGAGTGAGCAGCGGATTGTCGGCAGTCGTGGGCTCATGTTCTCGATTCAGTAGTTCGGTGATTCGCTGAACCAGCTCTCCGAGTCCTTCCCCGGTCCGCGCGCTCACACGTACATACGCGAGCCCATCGTCGAGCGTGACCGGTAGTCCGCCAAGATCGCACTTCGTTCCAACAGCCAAGATCGATCCACTTGCGAGCGCTCGAACGCGCTCGAGTGCAATACTGAGCGAGCTCGCATCATCACTGCACACGAGCACGATCTGGGCACTTTTCAGATACTGCTCGGCCACCTCAATCCCTAGTCTCTCGACAATGTCGCTGCTGCTGCGAAGCCCAGCGGTATCGATGAGTCGCACTGGCCATGGTCCCATGTCCATCATGGCTTCGAGCGCATCACGCGTCGTACCAGGAATGTCCGTCACGATAGCGCGCTCTGTACCTGCGAGTGCATTGAATAGGGACGACTTGCCGGTATTGGGCGCGCCGGCGATTACGACGACTGCTCCACTTCGAATCATCTCGCTCGTGGCAGTTGTTTCAAGTAGTGCATCAATCGTCGCAGCAATGTCCCGTGCTGCACGTTCGATGCGATCTAACGTTATTGGACCATTATCCTCTTCAGGAAAGTCGACATCGTACGCAAGTAGGGCCTCGAGCTCGATGATCTGTTCACGCAGCGCATTCAGGCGCTTCGAGAGATGCCCCGCAACTTGGCCAAGGGCGACGTCGTGCATCGCCCGCGAGCGTGAGTCGACAAGATCGGCGATGCCTTCGGCCTGCAGGAGATCGAGCTTGCCATGCATCAATGCCCGACGTGTGAACTCGCCAGGCAGAGCTAATCGTGCACCACACGATAGAACGGCATTCAGCGCGAGCGAGGGACCGATTTCGCCACCATGAAGCGAAAGCTCAAGCATGTCCTCACCGGTGAACGATGCCGGTGCGGTGAACACGGTGATTATCCCCTGGTCGATCTCTCTACCACTGTCGGGATCACACAGTACCGCGAGGTATGCACGATTCGGTGTAGCTCGCCATGGCTGGAGAACTGTTGCACCGATCTTGTGAGCATCCGGCCCGGATATGCGAATGACTGCCAGCGCACTTCGGGCTCCAGCAGTCGCTTGCGCGACAATGGTGTCCGTCAGCCCTGAAAGACTCACACGACTCATGCAGTGCGATCGGTCACCGTGAATGTTGTACCCGGTGCGAGAATCTTCACCTGCGATGCCCTTCCATAGCTCGTCAATAGCGAGCGGAATATTTCGATCGCATCGAATGCGCCGGAAGTAACGTGCCGGAATGTACCCCAATGAAAGGGAATCAGAATACGCGCATTGAGTTCCTCGAACAACCAAAGTGCATCTGCCGCTGTCAGATGCCCACGCCTGAAGAAATATTCCTTCCAACGAGGTGCGAATCCGATCGGCAAGAGTGCGATATCGAGTTGCCGCGGAAGGATCTTCCTCGCCAATGAGACAGCATCGGGTGTGATGGCCGTATCGCCCGTAAAGAGTACGGACGTGGTTCCATCATCGAGCAAATACATGTGAGCAGCTCCACGCCATCGGTCGATGCCGTAGCGAGCCCCGATGTGACGAGCAAGGCCAGCGGTTACAGAGAGATGCCGAATTCGGATCTCTTCTCCCGGTTCAACCGAATAGACCTCGGAAATTCCATCGCGTCGGAGCCATCGAGCTACCACCGGTGGTGCATAGATGGGAATTCCCTTCGGCAGTGCCCGCAATGATCGAAACGACAAGTGATCCGCATGCGCGTGAGTAAGTAGTATCGCGTCGATGCGAGGAAGCTCGGATATTCCTATTCCAGGGGCAGTGACCCGAGGAAGAAAGAATCCGAGCTTCTCATCGAAATTTGGATCTGTCAGTACGCACACCTCACCGAACCGGAGTAGCAGTGTAGCATGCCCGATATAGGTGACGTCCGCTTGCGCGTCGCCTGGACTAAACGGTCCGATGCTGCTGCTATC
>DATGDQ010000145.1:0-3942 GCA_035310785.1 Gemmatimonadaceae bacterium
CGGATGCTGAGGCAGGGCTATCAGGTGCGTGCGCTCCTCGGCGAAGCGCTCGAGCGCGGTGCGCTTGTGGAGCTGCCGCTGGTCGACGATATGGTCGAGCCAGTGTGCGAGTTGGGCGCGCATGTCGTCGAGGTCGCGAAATTCGCGGCCGTTGAGGAACGAGCGCTCGACTTCCCAGAACGACCGCTCCGTGCGCGGCTTGTCGTTGGGATGGCCGCGACGGACTGCGAGCGGGCGAAATTCATAGTGACTCGAGAACGCGAGGAAGCGGGGATTATAGATTGGCTGTTGTCCTTCCCAGCGCAGCACGACAGGCTTCTGACTGTCGTACTTGGTCTGGTGCGCGCAGCCGTCGAGTCGCGTGAAGGCACGAGCGTGCCCGTCCATCAACGCGTGAAGGTCATTGCTCTCGTAGAGCCCGAAGTACTTCCGCTTGCTGACGACAAGCACGTACGAGAGGGCCTGCACGATAGCGGTCTTTCCCGTGGTGAACCGCACCTCGTACGGTGACCAGTCACTCTCCGACATCTCGCCTGGTGCGTAGTCCGGCGTCGTCAAGCTCGGCGTCGGCTTGGGTGGCGGCCGGACTGCGCGCAGATGCTGCTTGACGCCAGAGTAGCCGCCCGTGAAGCCTTCCGCGCGCAAGATCTCGAACACGCGTTGCGCCGTGATGTCGGCGTACTTCGCGATCAGCGCCGCGACCCGCGGCTTCCACGCATCGAGCTTCGACGGGCGCGGTGCGCGCGACGGACGCGGCGTGACCGCGATGTGCGCCGCGTCCTCGCGCCCCGCTGCATGCGCGTCGAGCAGCTTGCGCACGGTATTGCGGCTGATGCCGAGCGCACGAGCGATCGCGCGCCGCGTCTCGCCCTGCTTGGCGAGCAGGATGATCCGATGCGCGAGCTCCTCGCGCGTTTGCCACGCCGAGCTCACGCGCTTCCCCGCTCGCCTGTGACGCTGCCAATCACGCCATCGAGCGCGCGCAACACGGGTGACAGTCGCGCGAGCGCGTCGTGCATGAGCTCGGTGGCCGCCGGCGCGAACGTCGCGAGTGGCGTCGCGAGCAGGCGCGCCTCGAGCCGGGCCGCCAACGCATGGATCCGCAGGATATCGGCGGCCATCCAGTCTGCCTCGCTGCGCGTCGCGCGCGACGGCCGCGGTCCGGGTGGCGTGCCGGGCCCCGGGCCGGTGAGCCGCCGCGCGAGTAACGCTTCGCGCCGCGCGGCGTCCGGCTCCTCGAGAACCTCCTCCACGAGCAGGTCGGTCTGGCGGACTGTCAGACCGCGGCGGATCACCACCGCGCTCGCTGTCTGCTGGTTGCCACGTGGCAACCGGCTCACCGCCACCGCCGATCGCGCCGCGATGAGCCCCAAGCGGACGTCGGTCTGGACGTCCGGATCGAGCGACTCGACGAGCATCAGCCGGCGCCAGACCCAGCTCTTGTCCCGGCCCATGCGTCGCGCGATCTCCGGCTGCGCGACGTGATCCTCCCGATAGAGCGAGCGCACGAGCCAGGCTTCCTCGAGCTCGGTGAGCCCGCGCCGGTCGTGCAACTCGCGCAGGCGTAGCTTGGCGTCGATCGATCCCACGTCATCGATCCGTGCGAGCAGCGTGGACCAACCGAGCGCGCGCGCCGCACGCACTCGCTTGAATCCGTCGATGATCTCGAGCCCGTCGCCAGTAGCGAACAACGTCAGCGCGCTCAGCTGGCCATGCTGCGCCAGCGAGCGGCCCACCGATGCAAGCGCGGTCGCCTCGCACAGCCGCAACGCCGACAGCCGCTCGCCCAGCGGCGCGATTTGGACCAGCCGCGTCTCGGGATGGGGCTCGGACATGCCCGCAGTTGGACCACCCTCCGTGCCTCCGAAGCCAGGCTACCGCGTGACAGCTACCAGATATCGGCCCGAATTGCCTATTATATCATTGGCTTGGATGCCGAGGCTCCCGCGTGACAGCCGCCAAGCCTTGCCAGGTCTTGCGCCAATTGCCAAACAATCTCGGCTAGATCGCCAACGAGGCTCCCGCGTGACAGCCTCAACGCCCGATCCACGGATCGCCCCACTTCCTCGAGTGATCCCAAATCCTTGCGCTGCGAGGGTACCGCGTGACATCCGGAGGCTGCAGCCCGCCGAACTCGGTTCAGTCGCTGGCGCTGGCGCTCGGCTACGCGTGCGTCGTCGAGGTCGTCACGACGCCGGGCACGGGCAAGCTTTCGGTCGCGCTTCGCTCGGCACACCACGCCGCAGACCCGCTGGGTCGCCACTGCGGACGGCTCCGCCTCGAACGGCTTCCGGCACTCGCTGCATCGACGCCCCATCGCCGCACCGTGCGCCGTGGTTGGGGTGGATCACTATCCCGCCGCGCCGCCGGCTGATCACGCGGCGGCGTGGATCAATATCCCGCCGCGAAGTGGATCCGACTTAGGCCGCCGCTGAAGCGCGACCTCCTGCGCAGCTCCTGCAAGCACGCCGACGCCCTCCTCGACGCGCTCGCGCTGCGCGGCGAGAGCCTCGGCGGTCACACCACGCGGCTCACGCAGTTGCTCGACCGTTACGGTGCCGCCGAACTCGACCGCGCCATCGCCGATGCGCTCGTGCGAGGATCGCCCAGCGCGGCTTCGGTCGCGCACATCCTCGACCAGCGTGCCCGCGCACGAAAGGCGTTGCCGGTGCTCGACACCGTGTTGCCAGCTGACCCGCGCGTTCGCGATCTTCGCGTTACCCCGCACGCGCTCGACCGCTACGACGAGCTCTACGCCGCTACTCCAGACGCTGGCGAGAACCCCGGTGACGACCATGGTGGCACCCCGACCGATGACGAGGAGTCAACGTCATGAGCCCACTGGCAGAGGCACTCCACGCCATCGGCTTGACCCACACCGCTGGCGAACTCGACGACCTCGTGGCGCTCGCCACCAAGCGGCGCTGGGGGGCCACGCAGCTCCTCGAGCATATCGCCGACGCCGAACAGCGTGAGCGTACCCAGCGCAGCTTCGAGCGGCGCCTCGGCAGCAGCAAGCTCGGTACCTTCAAGCCGATCGCCGACTTCGACTGGGCCTGGCCCACGCGAATCGACCGTGACACCGTCGAGGCTGCCGTCAAGCTCGATTTCTTCGCAGCATCTCGCAACGTCGTCCTCGTCGCGCCCCAGGGACTCGGCAAGACGATGATTGCCCAGAACATCACCCACGCTGCCTTGCGCGCGGGCCACAGCGCGTTGTTCATCACCGCCGCCCAGATGCTCCTCGACCTCGGCGCACAAGAATCCGTCCGTACGCTCGATCGCCGACTTCGCTACTACACCTCGCGGTCGCTGTTGTGCATCGACGAGATTGGCTACTTGTCGTACGACGCACGCAATGCCGACTTGCTGTTCCAGGTGGTCAGCCGGCGCTACGAACGCAAGAGCCTCGTCCTGACGACGAACCTGGCGTTCAGCGATTGGCCCACCATCTTCCCCAACGCAGCCTGTACGACCGCGCTCATCGATCGCGTTGTCCATCACGCGGAGATCATCGCTATCGAAGGCGAGAGCTACCGCCGTCGCGAGGCCGAGGCGGCCAAGTCGACACGCCGCTCGAAGTCCAAGGCGTGATCTCGTCGGTCAGGTTCGGCGAGTCTACGCGACCGCCAATCTGACCGCTTACGACGCTCTGCCCCTACGTCCAGACCACGAACCCCAGGAGAACTACCATGCTCAAGCACGCGCGCGTGCAGCGCCGGATCAAGCTCCAATCTCGAGGGCATACCATCGTCCTCGAGCGACTCCGATACCACCATTCGCATCGACGGCCCCAGCTACCGAGACCGTGGTGCCCGACCGCGCGCCAAACCCTTCGGGGGGCTCGATGACGAAGCACACGCGCAAGCCCCGCACAACGACAAGCGCCACGCTGCCGGCATCGCCCACGCCGGACGAACTCGCGAGCTTCCCCGAACTCGC
>DATGDQ010000146.1:0-4613 GCA_035310785.1 Gemmatimonadaceae bacterium
GTCGTCGGGGACGGCATCAGCGTGTGTACGGAGCCGACCGGGGGCGCGGGCCAGAAGTTCGCAGCGGTCGATCCGGAGCAGGCAGCGAGCGCAATCGAAACGAGCGGAATGAACGTACGAGAGGATCGACGCATGAATCGAATCTGTCGTGCGGACGCACTCGCCGGGAGTGACGCGCGCGTGCTACTACCGCGCCCCCTCGATAACGAACAGCTGCGACGTCTGCACGATCGTGCCGTAGCTGTACACGCGGGGATCGTCAGCGAGACTCAGGTCGACGATGCGCATCATACCTTGCCCGCCGGCCGGCGGCACGAACGTCATGAGGCGCGCACGCTCGCCCCCCGCGATGTCCACGCGATCTATGACGACGGGCAGAGTGTTCGGTTGCCAGACCCAAAGCGACTTGCCGTCGGGACTCCATCGAACGACCTGATCGCTCGCGCGCAGCCCAGGCACGGGGCGCCCCGTGCCGGTGCGAAGGTCGTAGAGGCGATTCGAGCCATCGGGCGATGTGGTGAACAGGAGATGGCCGTCGGGTGACACGCGCCCATGATCGGCGCCGTCACCGCTCACGGGACGCCATGCTGCGTCGGAGGACGTGTGCAAGTAGCAGCGGGGCACATGCCCGGATACCGTGCCGCACGCCAGCGCGGAGTCTGCGCCCGAGCCCCACACGTGCGCATCGCTCAAGGCCTCGAAGGCGCCGAAGTCGAGTCGGCGCGTTTCTCCGGTACCCACCGGATAAAGTCGCAGTTGCGGAGGTGTCGACGGAACCACGCTCACGACCCACTGCCCGTCCGGGGTGAAGTCGCTGACCCAGCCATCACCCAACTTCACCGCGGGCGAGCCATCGGTCTTCCGGACGATGGATGCGTAGTCGACGCTCGCGAACTCGCTCGCATCGGTGAGGCCCAGCAGCCGGCCGTCGTGCGAGATCCCGGAGGTGACGGATTGATCGAGCCACGACAGGTCGAGATCGTCCGCACGACCAGGTGAATGCGCATGAACGTGAAACGCGCGGTCGTCCCGAATGGCGAGCCATCGTCCCGTGTGTGAGACGTCCTGCATCATCATCGTGCCCGGCGTGGGGAGTGCGAGCCGGACGCGCCCATGGAGATCGACCGCGTGGATCTGCAGATGCGGTCCCTCGCTGGCGGAGAACAGCACGGATCCGCCATCGCCCGACCACGCGAGCCCCTCTTCGCCGGTGAAGTCCTTCGCGAGCACGATTCGATGACGCGCGCGATCCACCACGTCCACCCCACCACGATCGTCGTAGGGGAAGCGCGTCGAGTGATCGAAGAAGGCCACCCGCTCGCCGTCGGGCGAGACTCGAAGGTCGCTCAAATATCCCGGCGTCTCGAACAGCACCGTGCCTGCCGGATACTCGAGTCGATCGCGTCCTCCGACCACATGGATGACGGCGAGCGAGGAGCCGTCGGGTGACCAGTCCGCCTCACGCACGCTGTCGAGCATTTCACGCGGCGTGCCTCCCTCCAGCGGCATTCGCGCCAACGTGCCGATGAACAGCCGGTGCGCGAGGAACCTCGCACCGGTGAGCACGGCGAGCTCGTTCTTCGACGAAACGCCGAGCAGATGCACGTCATCGAGGCCGAGCGGCCGGGCATCCGGGTAGTCGGGTCGGATGACGTAAATCGCCGGAATGCTGCTCTGTCGCATCGCGTCGAACACGATCGTGCGACCGTCCGCGGCGAAGCGGGCGGTGGCGATCGCCTGGGTCGCGAAGGTCACCTGTCGAAACACCACCGGGGCCGACAAGGCATGGCGGCGCGAACCAACCAGGAACGCAGCCACCATCGCAGCGACGAGCACGGCGCATCCCGCGGCGAGCGCCCATAGTGGCCGCCGATCACTACGCACGGCCGGATGCAGACCAGGCGCGCGAATCGCATCGGCGGGACGCGCGAGCGCGTCCGCAAACTCCTTCGCGCTGGCGAATCGATCCGCGGGAAGCTTTTCCAGCGCGGTACGCACGGCTGCATCGACCGACGCGGGAACGCTCTTCCGCTGGACGGTGAGCGATCTCGGTTCGGCCGTGATCACCTGCGCGAGGATCGCCTGCGCTGTGGGACCCGTGAACGGCGCCTCGCCCGCCAGCATTTCGTAGGTCACGGCGCCCAGTGCATAGATGTCGGCTCGCGCATCGACCGACCGCTCGCCCATCGCCTGCTCCGGCGCCATGTATGCGGGTGTGCCGAGCGAGAGTCCCGTCTGCGTCATGCGCGCGCCACCCGCCTGCTCGACCGCGAGCGCGATGCCGAAGTCCGCGACGAGCGCGTGGCCGTCGTGCAGCAGGATGTTCTCGGGCTTGATGTCCCGGTGCACCACGCCACGCCGGTGCGCGTAGTCGAGCGCATCCGCCGCTTCGCTCGCGATGCGCACGGCGTCGCCGATCGGAAGCTGATGCTCGCGCTGCAGGCGGGTGCGAAGCGTTTCGCCCTCGATGAACGGCATGGCGTACCAGAGCTTTCCGTCCGCGCTCCCCGAGTCGAACAACGGGAGAATGTGCGGATGCTGGAGGCTCGCCGTGAGCTCGATCTCCTTGAGGAACCGATCGGGCCCGAGCACCGCGCTCAGCTCCGGATGCAGCACCTTGATCGCGACCTTGCGATGATGTCGCACGTCCTCGGCCAGATACACCGTGGCCATGCCGCCGGAGCCGATCTCGCGCTCGAGGCGATACCGATCCGTGAGCGCACTGGCGAGCGAGGAGATTCGCTCGTCGCCGGAAAAATGGGGAGGTGAGCTCATGGCACGCTCAGCGCGCGTTATGCAGGCGCGCTTGCAGCTCGCCGCTCAGATCGTGCACGACGATCGTCTGCGTGTTGCGGAGCGGCTTCACCGCGAGGAAGCGGCCGTCGGGCGCCACGTCCCAGCTGGCGTGAACGTCGCCGATCACGTAATCGCCCTCGAATAGCTTCTGCCGGTTCGCGACGTGCACGTCCTCCGCGCCGAGCGTGAGGGTCGCGGCGATGAACTCGCGGCCGGACCGGTAGAAGACGCGCGAGCCATCGCGACTCCACAGCGGCTCGTCCCCACCTCCGGTCGACAGCTGGAAGACGCCGCCGAGCGCAGGAAAGGAGCGAACGTACACCTCGCGGCGTCCCGAGATCTCCGACACGTAGACGACCCATTTTCCGTTCGGCGAGACGCGCGGCATCAGCTCGTCGGCAGTGCTGGTTGCGATTGGCGTCGGCTTCGGATCACCCGTGAGATGCCGGAACCACAGATCGCGGCCGGTCTTCCGGTCGTTCAGGCGATACACGAGATATGCGCCGTCCGGCGAGACTACTGCCTCCGGGGTGGGAGAGGGGCCGGTGAACAGCGACTCCGCGGGCTGGCCCCCGTCCGCGCGCTGCCACCAGAGTTGCTCGGTGCCGTTCCGATCGGATCGGAAGAGCAGACGCTTGCCGTCCGGCGTCCATTCCGCCCTGTCTCCACCGCCAGTCGTGAGGCGCTGCAGTGTGTTCGACGACATCTCATAGATCCAGCTGTCCATCACGCTTCCATCGAGCACCGACAGCGCCAGTCTGCGGCCGTCAGGTGAGAAACGAGGGAAGGAAGACGCCAGCTTCAGGTCGATGGGGAGTGGCGTGATTGCGCCACCAGCCGAGACCAGATCCAGCTCGCGCTGGAAGGCTCCCGTCTCGTACACCAGCGTGCCGCGAGCCGACAGCGCGGCCACCGGGTCTCCCCATCGCCCAATGTTCACGTCGTCGATCACGAGAACCGCCCTACCGCTCACACGGCGCTGCGCCACGTCGAACGGCGCTGCCATGATTGCGTGTGTTGCGGTCGCGAAGAGGAGCGCTCCGCCGGTCACACCGAGCGCGGAGACCGCTGGCAGATCGAGCACTTTCTTCCTGCCACCATCGAGTGAAACGACGCCGATCTTCCAGGTCGAGGAGCGCTCCGTGAGCGCGCTCGTGTAGAGAATCGTCGAGCCGTCGCCGACCGCCCGCGGCCAGTACATCAGGCGTTCGCCGTGAGCGGAGTCCGGGCGAGACAGAAGCGTGGGAGTGCCACCCGAAGAAGAAACCGCGAAGAGCGCTCCTTTGCGCGCGAACACGATGCGATCGCTCGCCCAGGTGATCCCGTCCACGTCCGCGTCATTTTCCACGTCGGCGATCGCGAGAACCGGCCCCCCATCGACGGAGACCTTCACGAGCTGCGGCCCTGCCACGAACGCGATCCATTTGCCGTCGGGGGAGTAGGCTGGAAAATGCGTGCGGCCGGGCCGCGCTATCAAACGCGGCACTAGCTCCGCCAGCGGTCGCACGAAGACACGATCGGCACTGCCGCCGAGATATGCGATGGTGCGCCCGTCGGGGGAGACGGCGTACGGCCCTCCATAGACCACGGCGGCAGTGGCCGTGTCCGGGAACTGCAACGCGAAGCGCACCGGGAGCGGCGGTTCGCGATCACCCCGCAGATACCACGCGGTCGCGGCAGCGCCCAGCGCCATCGCGACGACAGTGCCCGCGAATGCAAGCGCGACGGACCGCCCACGATGCTGCGACACGCCGGCGGACGCGCGTGCACTGCGTCCACGGACCTGTGCGGCCCGCGTCACCTCGCCACGTCCCATT
>DATGDQ010000147.1:0-2270 GCA_035310785.1 Gemmatimonadaceae bacterium
GGTGTTCAAGCAGGGAGTGGGCTACGATCCTGCGAAGTTGATTGCGTCCGTGAAGGGGAAAGTGGGGCTGTTCTAGGGATTCAGGGCTACGCCCGTTGCAGGCGCGACGGTAACTTTGGCGAATGCCCCCGTCCGCCCCACGTTCCGAGTGAAAGTCGGTTTCATCACCCTCGGCTGCGACAAGAACACGGTCGATAGCGAGCGCTATCTCGCGCTCCTCGCGGATCACGGTGGAGAGTTCACGCCGGAGCTCGACGACGCCGATGTGATCATCATCAACACGTGCGGCTTCATCGACGCGGCCAAGCAGGAATCGATCGACGCGATGCTCGAGGCCGGACGATACAAGTCGGATGGCCGGTGCCAGACCGTCGTCGCCGTCGGCTGCATGATCGAGCGACACAAGCCCGAGCTGGTGAGCGAGCTTCCTGAGGTCGATCTGTTTCTCGGCTCCTCCGAGATGGAAAGGCTCATCCCTGAGCTTCTCGCGCGCGGAGTGATCGATCCCGAGTCGCCGCTCGCGACGCATCCCGGAGTGCGACTGTATGTCGGCGATCTGCCGCACGTGCGCTACCTCAAGGTGAGCGAGGGGTGCGATCACGGATGCGCATTCTGCGCGATCCCGCTGATGCGCGGCAAGCATCGTTCGTTCGCGCTCGACGCCATCGTGCGCGAGGCGCAGCTGCTCGAGCTGCAGGGCGCGCGCGAGATCAACCTCGTGGCGCAGGATCTCGCTCACTATGGACGCGACAGGCGCGATGGCAAGGCGCTGCCCGAGCTGCTTTCTGCGTTGCTCGCGGAGACGTCCATTCCATGGATCCGGTTGCTCTATCTGTATCCCACCGGGATCACGCCCAAGCTCCTCGACCTCATGGCGCGCGAGCCGCGCGTGCTTCCCTATCTCGACATGCCGATCCAGCACGGCTCCGATGCCGTGCTCGCGCGCATGCGGCGCCCCGAGCGCGCGCACACGATTCGCGAGCGCGTGGCTCGGCTGCGCGCGATCGTCCCCGATGTCGCGATCCGCACCACGTGCATCGTCGGCTTTCCCGGTGAGACCGAGAGCGATTTCGAGCGGTTGTGCGATCTGCTCGAAGAGGTCCGCTTCGAACGCGTGGGAGCCTTCACGTACTCGCCACAGGAGGGCACCAGCGGGGCTCTTCTCGACGACGACGTGCCGATGCCGGTGAAGCGCGATCGTCTCGAGCGGCTCACGGAGCTGCAGCGCGCGATCACCGCCGAGCGGTACGAGCGGCACATTGGACGGCGCGTGCGAGGGATCATCGACCGGATCGATCCCGTTACGGGCGAGCCCGCCGGCCGCCTCATCTGGCAGGCCGACGACATCGATGGCATCACGCGCTTTCAGGGCAGCGCGGCGCCAGGCGCGATCGTGGATGCCATCGTCGAGGACGTCGTGGACGACTACGACTTTGCCGCGCGCATCGTGTCCGTGCACGAGCCTCTGTCCGCTTCCATGCCCATCGCGCAGGCTGGACGCGCCCTCCCGGTCATGACGGTCGCGGCGTCCGCAAGCTACGGCCGGTGAGCAGCCGCTCCGCTCGGATCATTTCCCGCGCGCGTGCCGTCATGCCTGGCGGCGTCAGCTCGCCGGTGCGCGCGTTCGGAGGCGTCGGTGGCGAGCCCTTCGTCGTCGCACGCGGAGAGGGAGCGCGCATCTGGGATGTGGATGGCAAGGAGTACATCGATTTCGTTCTCTCGTGGGGCCCGCTCGTTCTCGGTCACGCCGCGCCGGCGGTGCTCGATGCGCTCGATGCGACGATGCGACGCGGCACCAGCTTCGGCATCACGACCGAGCTCGAGGTCGATCTCGCGGAGGTGATCACGGAACGACTGCCGCACGTCGAGATGGTGCGCTTCGTCTCGAGCGGCACCGAGGCGACGATGAGCGCGCTGCGCCTCGCGCGGGCGGCCACGGGCCGCGATGCGTTCCTCAAGTTCGACGGATGCTATCACGGACATGCCGACTCCTTCCTCGTGCGTGCGGGTTCGGGCGTCGCGACGCTCGGCCTCCCGAATTCGCCCGGCGTGCCGGAAGCGGTTGCCTCGCTCACCCGCGTCGCGCCGTTCAACGATGTGGATGCAGTGCGCGCGATCGCGACCGAGCAGCCGCTCGCCGCCATCATTGTCGAGCCGCTCGTCGGCAACTCCGGGTTCATTCCGCCGGACCCGGGCTTCCTGCAGGCGCTGCGCTCGATCGCCGAGGAGACGGGCGCACTGCTGATCTTCGACGAGGTGATGACGGGCTT
>DATGDQ010000148.1:0-3953 GCA_035310785.1 Gemmatimonadaceae bacterium
GGCGTGGAGGAATTTCTCTCGCGCTACATCCCCGGCGCGCTGGGACCGATCATCTACACGAAGACCTGTCTCTACACGCTGACGCCGGATCGTGACTTCGTGATCGACACGGTGCCCGGACACGACAACGTGGTCGTCGCCATCGGAGCGGGGCACGCCTTCAAGTTCGCCTCGCAGATCGGCAGGCTGCTCTCCGAGCTCGCGCTGGATGGCAAGTCGACGATCGATCTCTCCTCGTTCGCGCTCGACCGGCCGATCCTCACGATGAAGAATCCCCCCAAGAACTACATGCAGTGACGGCGCAGGCCGAGTTGGTGACGGAGGAGCTCCAGCCGGTGACGCTCCGTCGCGCAATGGGCTTCCGCGACCTCATCCTGTTCTATCTCGTCACGGGATTCAGCCTCCGCTGGATTGCGCAGGCGGCGGCAGCAGGGCCGAGCTCCGTCATCATCTGGATCATCGGTGCGCTCGCGTTGTACGCACCGCTCGTATTCACGGTGCTGGAGCTCTCGTCGCGCTATCCCGAAGAGGGCGGACTCTATTCGTGGACGCGGCGCGCGTTCGGTGAGTTCCCGGGATACATGTCCGGCTTTCTCTACTGGTCGTCGAACCTCCCCTACTTTCCCAGCCTCTTCTATTTCACGGCTGCGAACGCGCTCTTCATCTTCGGTCACAGATTCGACGCGCTGCAGACCAGCCGGTCGTACTTCATCGTCTTCTCGATGATCGCGCTCTTGTTGGCGGTCGGGCTCAACGTCGTCGGACTCAACATCGCGAAGTGGCTGCACAATCTCGGCGCCATCGGGCTCTGGATTCCGGGAATCGTGCTCGTGGGAATGGGAATCGCGGCCGGACTGCTCTTCGGATCGGCGACTCCGTTCACGGTGCACGCGTTCGTCCCGAGCACGCATCTCAAGGACATCATCTTCTGGTCGACGATCGCATTCTCGTTGAGCGGGCTCGAGAGCGCATCCATGCTCGGCGATGAGATCGAGAATCCGCGCAGGAACATACCGCGCGCGCTGCTGATTGCAGGCGTGCTCGTCACGATTCTCTACATCGCTGCGACCGTCGCGATGCTGGTCGCGCTGCCACAGCAGGAAATTCAGAACATGCAGGGAATCATTCACGCCATCACCGTGGTGGCGACGAAGCTGGGCATCCCGTGGATCGCGGCGGGGATCGCGCTCCTGATCACGTTCGGTGGACTCGGGCAGGCGGGGGCGTGGTTCGCTACGGCGGCGCGGCTTCCGTTCGTCATCGGGATCGATCGCTGCCTGCCGCCGGCGTTTGCCCGCATTCATCCGACATGGAAGACGCCGTACGTCTCTCTGCTCGTACAGGCCGCTATTTCCGCGGTGCTCATCGTCGCGGGGCAGGCGGGCACGTCGGTGGCGGGCGCGTACAACGTGCTCGTGAGCATGTCCGTGATCGCGTACTTCATTCCGTATCTGTTCATGTTCGCCGCGATGATCAAGCTGCAGCGCGAGCCCGTCGGTCCGGAGGTGATCCGGGTGCCGGGCGGCAAGCCGGCTGCGATCGCGCTCGCCACCCTCGGGTTCACGACGACGGCGATCTCCGTCGGACTCGCGATGCTTCCCGCGGATGACGAGCCGAACAAGCCGCTCGCCGTGCTCAAGATCATGGGACTCACGGCGGCGATGATCGGGGCGGGCGTGGTACTTTATGTGACGGGGCGGCGGAAATAGATTCTCGTCGACACGCACAACATTCGCAGGGGGACGCGATGAAGATTCTGGTGGTGGGCGGAACCGGCACGGTCGGATCCGAAGTGGTGCGTCAGCTCATGAGCCGGGGCGAGCAGGTGTTCGTGCTCACGCGGTCGCGCGAGCATGCGAGCAAGCTTCCGAAGGGCGTTACGGGCGTCATCGGCGACCTCCTCGATCCATCGACGCTTGGCGTGTTCTCCGGGATGGAAGCCGTGTTCCTGCTCAACCCCGTGACCGTCACCGAATCCTTCGAAGGGCTGCTCGGCGTCAATGGCGCGCGCGACGGGGGCGCGAAACGCATCGTGTACATGTCGGTGCATCATCTCGACCGCGCCCCGCACCTCCCGCACTTTGGCGGCAAGATCGGGATCGAGGCGGCGGTGATGAAGTCGGGAATGGAGTACACGATCGTGAGGCCGAACAACTTCTATCAGAACGACGTCTGGTTCAAGGATGTCATTCTCAACTATGGCGTGTATCCGCAGCCGCTCGGCAATACCGGAGTCTCGCGCGTGGACGTGCGCGACATCGCCGAGATCTCCGTGGCGGCGCTCACGACCAGCGCCCACAACAGAAAGATCTACAATCTCGTGGGCCCCGATGCCGTTACCGGAGAAAGCACGGCCGCGGATTGGAGTCGCGCGCTCGGCAAGCCGATCAGGTACGCGGGTGATGACCTGAACGCGTGGGAGGAACAGAATCGTCCCTACTTCCCGCCCTCCACGCTGTACGACTTCAAGCACATGTACGCCTTCTTCCAGAAGGACGGCCTCAAGGCGACTCCCGCCGACGTCGCGCAGCTGACCTCCGTTCTTGGGCATCCGCCTCGCGGTTTCGCGGCGTACGCGGACGAGATGGCGGCAGCGTGGAAGAGCTGACGCGATGATCGTGCGGCTGAGGCGCTAGGCGGTCAGTCGCTCCGCACCCGTCGACGTCACGACCACCGTGTGCTCGTAGTGCGCGGCGCGCGAGCGATCGCGCGTGCGCACGGTCCATCCATCGCCGAGCGTGACCGCGCGGGCGCCGCCGGCCGCGATCAAGGGCTCGATCGTGAACACGAGCCCCTCGGTGAGCACGTGCGAGAAGGAGGGATGGCCGTAGTTCGGAATCGTGGGCTCTTCGTGAATCGTTCGGCCGATTCCGTGACCCGTGAGCTCGCGCACCACGGAGAATCCGGCGCGCGCGACGGTCTTCTGGATCGCCGCCCCGATGTGGTATGCGCGCGCGCCCGGCTTCACTTCCCGCAGCCCGGCCTCGAAGGATGCCCTCGCGCAGTCGATGAGCCGCAGATCCTCCTTGCGCGCCGGGGGCACGGCAACGGTCTCGCACGCGTCGGCCATGAAACCATCGAGCTCCACGGTCACGTCGAGCTTGACGAGATCGCCGGGTGCGAGCACGCGTGGACCCGGAATTCCGTGCACGATCTCTTCGTTCACGCTGATGCACGTCGCGGCGGGAAAGTCGTACACGAGCATTGGTGCGGATCGCGCGCCGTGCTTCCGCATCACCGCCAGTGCGATGTCGTCGAGCTCGCGCGTGGAGATGCCGGGACGCACGGCGTCCTTCATCGCCTCGATGGCCTCGCGCGTCACGGCGCCCGCGCGCCGAAGCTTCAGCAGGTCGTCAACCGATTCGATCGACATCCGCCTCCTGTTCGCGGCTAGTCGAGGTCGCCCCCGCCCTCGCCGCCGCGGCCGAGGGCGTTGAGCACCTCGCGATCGAACATCACGGAGAGGCTCTCGCGGCTGGAGTATGGACCGGGCCGGTAGCCTCGCGACGCGATGCCCGCCTGGCTGATCTCACACACGTGCCAGTCCTGTCGATTCGTCAAATCCCAGAACGCGATGCCGTCCTCGACGTTCCACGTTCCGTCGCGCACGCTGTCCGGATGAAAGAGCCATTCGCACGTGATGAGTGACTGCTCGGGCGAGACCGGCGTGATGTAGTGCGCCATCACGTAGTCCGGGTGGAGGCTGAGCAGCATGTTCGGAAAGATCGAGTAGTAGTACACGCGCTTCATGTCCGCTTCATCGAGCTCGCCCACCGGAACGCCGCACGCCTGTCCGCTCATCGACAGGCTTTCGTGCTGCTCGTTCATCACCATGTAGCCGCCCAGGAACGGACCCTCGAACAGGTCGTTCTCGCCGCTGTTGGACGGCGTGATCTTCGTGAGCTGCGGATGGACGGGCGAGCAGTGATAGCACTCGGAGTAGTTCTGGAACA
>DATGDQ010000149.1:0-5290 GCA_035310785.1 Gemmatimonadaceae bacterium
GCTTCGGCGCGCTCCGCGTAGGTCCCTTCCTCGAGCATGCCCTTGCGAGACCACAGGGTTTTTCCTGTGGTCTGATCGATGATGTCGACATCGAACGTGATCTGCAGCTTTCGCTCGGTGGTCGTCGCCTGGGCGTTCCGATCCGCCGTGTACGCCGCGGGAATGTCCGGATCGTAGCGAAGAATCTTTCCGCGCACGATCGCATCCGCCTTCCCCTCTGCGGCTTCGCGCAGGCCGAGCCGGTTCTCGACATCGCGGCGCATCAGGTCATAGAGCTCGCGCTGGAGAGTGGGCTGCGGCGTCTCGTTGTCGAACGGCAGCACCGCCACACTCTTGATGTGCGGCGGCAGTCCACCACCGGCGAAGTGATAGAGACACCCCGTCAGAAGGAACGCACTCAGTGCGACCAGAAGCCTAGCGCCAGATCGATGCATCGAACCCGGGTACAGTGTCATCGCGCGAAATCGTGAGCTGCAACGAGCGGCGCAAACGCGGCTGCTCGTATGTGATCGGACCTCGCGCGGGGCGCGCCACCCACTGCGGAATCCGACCGCCGTCGATCAGCTCCAGACGGCGGAGCTGCTCATCAAAAAATGTTGCACGCCACCCCGGCTGGTGTCCAATGTCGATGCGGAGGGTGTCGGAGTCAACGCGCACCGTGGTATCGGCCGCCGCCGGAACGTGGAGTCTGCCCAGCGTCGCCCAGAGCAGTGGAGCGGGCGGAAGGAAGTCGCGCATGGCAGTCTGCCCAGTCTGCAGACGTATCTCATCGCCCACGAGCAACGCGTGGGCGGTGCCCTGGCCGTTCACAAAGAAATCCAGGCGCGCGCTGTCCGGGGGCGCAACGCGCGCCACGCCCTCGCCTCGAATGCGCAACTCCGGCTGCGAATAGTCCCAGTGAAACACGATTTTGCGGTGGACCGGAGCCAGCTCCGCCGCCGGCACGCGACGCGGCGCCGGCACCCCGGTGAGCGGTTTCGCACGCGGTGAACAGGCAGTCCCGACGAGCAGGAGTGCGGTGATCGATGAGGCGAGTCGCATTTCCCTGATACCCCGCGCCCGCACGGACGTGGCGCTACAGACCACGAATGCGCACGATATGATCGCCCTGCACGAGCGCGTCGAGCACGCTCAACCCGCCGATCACGCGGCCGAACACCGTGTACCGGCCGTCGAGATGCGGATCTGCTGCATGCGTGAGGAAGTACTGACTCCCGCCCGTGTCGGGACCCGACAGAGCCATGCCCATCGACCCCCGTTCATAGCGCCGGGGATTGAACTCATCCCGAATGGTGTACGCGGGACCGCCATTGCCGTCGCCACGCCGGTCGCCGTCCTGCGCCACGAAGTTCGGGACGACGCGATGGAAGCGGACGTCGTCGTAGTACCCGCTGGACGCGAGTGTCAGAAAATTATCGACGGTGAGCGGTGCATCCACAGCAAAGAGCTCGAGCGTAATGGTGCCGCGCTCCGTCACGATCTCAGCCTTCGGTAGCGAACCGGCGAGCGCCGGAAGAATGCGCGTGCGCACCACGCCCTCGTACCACGCCGCGGACTGCAGCGCTGGCGCCGGCGCCTGGAGCCAGCGCTCGAAGAGCGACACGCTGTCCGCCGCACGGCGCGTGAGCATGTCAGGCGGCACCGGCAGGGCGCGGATTGCCGAGACGACGGAGTCGGCGAAGTGAACACTGTCGCGCTTCCATGCCGAAACGATAAGGCGGACGGCCGCGACACGCGCATCGGAGTTCGTGTCGGCGGCCGCGAGCCGATAGCTCGCGAGTACCAGTGGCACGTCCTCGGCGCTCGCGTGCCCCTCGAGGGACCCAAGCGCGATCGCGCGCACGAAGAAGTCGTCGTCTTTGAGTCCGTAGTCCATGAACTCGCGGCGCCAGGGATGCTCGGTCGCGGTGTCGGCGTGCGGAGCCATCGCCCCGTACGCGGCCGATCGCACGCGCGGATCGGGATCGCGAGCGAGCGGAAGCGAGATCTCCCGCAGCCGAAGTATCGTGGGCGCCGCACCGCCGGCATCGGCGACGGCCGCGCGGAGACGCCAATCGCTCTGATGCGCCCAGCTGTCTGGATCATCGAGCTCGGCGGCGGGCAGGACCACGTCCTGGGACATCGCGGACACGAGCACGCTACGACGGTACATGAAGCCGGTGTCGGCCTTCCATGCTGCCATCCACCCAGCGCGCGTATTGTCGAGCACCGATCCAAGCTCCTGTGCGGCGGCGATGCGCACGTTTGCATCCGCGTCGTGCGTGCCTGCGACCACTGCGCGCTTGCTCGCCGCCCCGTAGCTTCCCAGCGAATGCAATGCGTTGATGCGAACGTGCGGATTCGGATCCACGGCGAGCCTGGTGAGCGGCTCGGTAATCAGCGCGGCCAGCGAATCACCCGCAGCACGATGTGACAGTGCGCGGGCGACCTGCGCCCGGACCTCGCCGCTCGTGTCAGTGGCGAGCGGAAGCAGGTCGCGCACGCCCGCGGGGGCGTACGGGCGCGCGATCGCGTACGCCGCGCTCCACCGCACGAGCGCGCTCGAGTCCGCGAGCCATCCGCGCACCGCCTCGACGGGAACGGGCTGGAGCTTGAACGTGGCGAGCAGCAAGTCGCTGCGGACGCCCGGGTCACGCGGCGCGGTCGCCGGAGCGAGTGCGGAGACGAGCGCCGAGCGTGCCGGCTCTCCGATTTGTCCGAGCGCCCACGCGGCATTGCGCGCAACCGATGCGGGACCATTAGTGGCGTGGGCGAGTGCCGCGATTCCCGCCGTGTCGGCGAGGAGTCCGAGCGCATACGCCGCTCTGGATGCGACCGCGGTGTCGGCATCGGTCAGCAGTGCGCGCAATCTGGGTGCGAGCACGGCGCCGTGCACCTGCCCGACCGCGAGGGCGGCCGCTGCACGCTCGGGCCGCGAGCCCGAGCGCAGAATCTCTTCGATGAGAACCGTGTCGACGCGTCGTGCATCGGCCATTGCGAGCAGCCGACCGTAGCGCACCACGTTCACGGGTGAGGATCCTGCGCGCGTGCTCGAGGGCGTGCCGGAGCTCGCGCAGGCCGCGAGCATGGTGAGCAGCGCGAGCGGCGCGAAGCTAGTCCGCATCGTGCGTCCCTCCACCCGCGAGTGCGCGTCGAACGTCGGCCGGGAGCGCTGACACTCGATTCGACGGATCGAGCGAGATGAGCGTCGTCGAAGCGACCGCGAGCCGTTGGGAGCTGTCTGCATTCACAATGGTGTAGTCGAAGACCAAGGTCCGGGATGTGGCGCGAGTGAGGCGAGTCTCCACGCGAATGCGATCGTCGTAGCGAGCCGCTGCAATGTACCGAATGGAGGCCTCCGAGACGGCCAGGCGGATGCCCCGTTCCTCGAGCTCGCGATAACTCGCGCCCAGTGTGCGGATGAGATCCGTGCGCGCAATCTCGCACCAGATCAGATAGTTCGTGTGATAGACGACGCCCATCTGATCGGTTTCGGCGTAGCGCACGCGCAGCTCGGTGATGGATTCCGGGACCGGCGTCACCGTGCGTTCCGGCGCTGAGGTTTGTCATGCGCGCAGACGACGACTAGACTGTGCGCATGCTGCCAGCCCCCTGTCTGCTGATGTCGGACGCACACCTCGGCGCCGCACCCACGGAGCGGGAGCGTGAGGTCGCGGCGTTTCTCGACCTGGCGCGACGCAGCGCAGGATCGGTCGTCATCAATGGCGATCTGTTCGACTTCTGGTTCGAATGGCGAACGGTCATGCCGCGCGGGCACGTGCGCGTGCTCGGCGCGCTCGCCGCCATCGCGGATGCGGGTATCCCGCTCGTGATCGTTGCCGGCAACCACGATGCGTGGGGCGGCGATGTGCTCACCCGCGAGATCGGCGCGCAGCTCGTGCATGGCAGCTGGAACGGTGTTCTCGGCGGATGGCGCGCGCACATCTCTCACGGTGATGGTCTGCGCGAACGTGAGGACAGGCGATATCGCGCGCTCAAGCGGGTGATGCGGCACCCGCTCGCGATTCGCGCGTTCCGCGTGCTGCACCCCGATATTGCGACACGCATCGCGAGCGGCACCTCCGATCATAGTCGCGCGCACCGCGCGTCCGACGGAGGCGCGGGTTTGCGCGGCGTGGCGCGCGAGTATCTCGCCGCGCATCGCG
Source organism: Gemmatimonadaceae bacterium (assembly GCA_035310785.1). GTDB lineage: Bacteria > Gemmatimonadota > Gemmatimonadetes > Gemmatimonadales > Gemmatimonadaceae > FEN-1250. The sequence goes on from DATGDQ010000149.1 coordinate 4,146, forward strand.
AGACGGAGCTCGTGGTGTTCGGTCATTCGCACGTGGCGACGCTCGAGCGAATGCCCGGCGAAGGCGTGTACGCGAATCCCGGCGCCTGGGCCGATCGCCCGGCGTATCTCGTCATCGCACCCGAGCGGATCGAGCTGCGAGCGTGGACGGGATCATCCGAGGGTGACCTTCTCGACGCGGTCGATCGCCGAGCCGAGGAAGCGCTGGCCGACGCGTAGGAAGTGGTCGGGATCGTCCGACGCCACGAAGCGGTGAACGGGCGCTCCATTGGATTCGGGCGCGACGAGGTTGCGCTGAAGGAGCGTGCGCCGCGTTTCGGCCGCCGTTTCGGCCGCGCTGTCGATGAGCTGCACGCCTGGCAGGGCGATCTTCGCGAGCAGCGGTGCGAGGAGCGGATAGTGCGTGCATCCGAGCACGATCGTGTCCACCTGCGCCTCGGCGAGCGGTTCGAGGTATTCGCGTGCGATGAGTCGGGTCGCATCGCGGTCGATCCACCCCTCCTCCACGAGCGGAACGAAGAGCGGGCACGCACGCGCCACGACCATCGCCCGTGGCTCGATGGCGTGGATCGCGCGCTCGTATGCGCCGGACGCGATCGTGCCGGCTGTTCCGATCACGCCAACGACGTTCGATGTCGTGCTCCGCATCGCCGCACGCGCGCCGGGCTCGACGACACCGATCACGGGGACTGTGAGATAGTCGCGCAACATGGGGAGCGCGTGCGCGGTCGCCGTATTGCACGCGACGACTATCGCCTTGACACCCTCACCCATGAGCCAGTCGCTGATCTCGCGACTGTAGCGCTGCACCGTTTCCGGACTCTTTGGACCGTACGGCACACGCGCGGTGTCGCCGAAGTAGATGATGCTTTCGTGCGGAAGCTGGCGCGCGAGCTCCCGCACCACGGTGAGTCCGCCGATCCCCGAATCGAAGACGCCGATAGGCGCTGAGCTCTCGCTCACCAGGGTATCGTGGCTGTGACCCCGGCGCTGCGCATCTCCTGTCCGCCGTGCACCTGCACGCGCACGTCCCACAGATGCGCCGAGACGAATGCGTCGGCGGCGGAGAAGAGGTGAGTGAAGAAGATGAGGGCGGCCCAATCCTCCACCTGCGAGCGGCGCGTGCGCACACGTGCCGCGAGCTCG
>DATGDQ010000150.1:0-3392 GCA_035310785.1 Gemmatimonadaceae bacterium
TGGCTTCATCGAACCGTCGCGCGAAGTACGACGGCAAACCGAGGCTGGTGTTGACGATGAGTGAGAGCGGATCCAGCGCTCGCGCCTGATCGAGCTCCGCCGATGCCTCGGCGAATCGCCCCTGCGGCGTCAGACAGTCGATCGCGTAGCGATGGTGCGCCGAGGGATGCTGAGGATTCAGCATGAGTGCTCGCTGGAAGTCGCGCTCTGCGGATGCCCACGTCCAGTCGTATACGGACTTGATGCAGCCAAGGGTCGTGAACGCCTCCGCAAGCGATGGCATCAGATCGAGAGCGGTCAGCGCTGCGGCCCGCGCCCGCGGCATTCCGATCTCGGGCGACATCAAGCCGTAGATGCACAGCACCGCGTACGTGTCGGCCAGGCCGGCGAACGCGAGCGCGAAAGAGGGATCGAGCTCGATTGCCTTCTCGAAATGAGGAATACCCTCGAGGAGGTCTCGCTCGGTGCGTCTGTGCCAGCAATGGCGGCCTTTGAGATATGACTCGTAGGCTTTCGCGCTCTTGGTATGAGCACCCGATAGTGCTCCTCTCGTCGTGCCAAGAAAGGTCACCGCGAGCGTATCCACGATTCGACGGGCAAGCTCATCCTGGATACCGAGCACGTTGTCGGCCTCTCGATCGAACTGCTCGCCCCAGATGCGACAGCCATCGGTAGCGTCGATGAGCTCCGCCGCCACGCGAAGACGACGTCCCCAGCGCCTCACGCTTCCCTCCAAGACCCTGCTCACGTTGAGGCGACGTGCGATGACGCGGACGTCCTGAGATTTCCCCTTGAACGCGAACGCCGACGTCCGCGCCACCACGCGAATGGTGCGAAGCTGCGTCAATACGTTGATGATCTCTTCGGTGATGCCGTCGGAGAGAAAATCGTCGGCAGAATTCCCGCTCATGTTGACGAACGGAAGAATGACGATCGACGGCGCGGCGGTGGCCGCACTCGGTGCCGTGAGCTGGGCCGTCGGATGAACGGTCGATCGATGCTCATCGCTCACCGACAACTCGAGCGCCGCGATCAACTCGCCGGCGGTCTGGAACCGGTCGTCCCGTCCGCGCGTGAGACACCTGAGCACCGCGCGCTCCAAGGATTCGGGAATGGATGTGCGTCGCGCGCGTAGTGACGGAACCGGTTCGGTGAAGCGCGCGACGATGACCGCCTGCGGCGTGCGTCCCCCGAAGGGCGGCTCGCCAACGAGCAGCTCGTAGAGCACGATACCAAGGCTGTAAATATCGCTTCGACCATCGATCTCGATCTCGCCCGCTCCTTGCTCCGGACTGACGTACGCGGGCGTCCCTACGATGTCGCCGGAGGCTGTGAGCGATGCGTCAGCCGGGTCCTCCAGGAACTTGCCGATCCCGAAGTCGGCGACCATCGCATGCTCTCCCGACAGCAGGATGTTCTCCGGCTTGATATCGCGATGCACGATGCCGCGGGCGTGCGCATAGCCCAGCGCGTCCGCGACTTCACAAGCGATCCGCACGGCGTCGTCGATGGGCAGTCGTTCTTCACGAAGCAGGCGGGCGCGGAGTGTCTCGCCCTCGACGAACGGCATGACGTAGTAGAAGGCGCCATTCAGTGCGCCGGAATCGTACAGGGGCAGGATGTTCGGATGCTGCAATTGCGCGAGCACGTCGATTTCGCGCTGGAAGCGGCGAGCACCCCTGGCGGTCCTGGCGCCCTCACGCAGCAACTTGACCGCAACTTGCCGGCGGTGTTTGTGGTCGTGCGCCAGGTAGACCGTGGACATTCCGCCGCGCCCGAGCTCGCGCTCGAGGCGATATCCGACACCCAGAGCGACCTGGAGCTGCGCCGACAAGTCCTCGTCGTCGTCCGGAGGCGTCGCGGCCCGCGGCTCGAGGAAACTCGCCCCGTCATCCTCCACCGCGAGCAGCGATTCCACTTCGCTTCTCAGCGCCTCGTCCCCACCACATGCGTTCTCGAGGAACGCAGCGCGCTCGAGAGGCGCGTGCTGCAGCGCGCGGTCAAGCAGCTCTTTTACCGCCTGCCATCGCTCCGGAGTCAAGGCCATCACCCTGCGCTGAGCTCTCGCCTCAACCACAGCCTCGCCGTTCTCCAATCTCGTTCGACGGTGGCGTGAGAGACGCCGAGTATCCGGGCCGCGTCATCGATGCCTAGTCCGCCGAAGTAGCGCATCTCGACCACCTGCGCCTGCCGGGGATCGAGCTCGGCGAGCCTCTTGAGCGCATCGTCCAGCGCCATGACGTCGAATTCCGGCTCGCGGCCGGCAACATCTCCGGCTGCACCCATCGTCAGCACTCGCTCGGGACCGCCGCGCTTTGCTGCCTGTCGCGCGCGCGCGTAGTCGACCAGCACGCTGCGCATCGCCTTGGAGGCGACCGCCATGAAATGGTCACGCCCCTGCCAGTCGTTCGCCCCCGCCGGCCGTTCGACGAGACGCAGATAGGCCTCGTGCACCACGTCCGTCGTCTGGAGCGTGTGCCCAACGGCCTGTGCTCGCATGTAGCGTTCGGCCTGCCGATGCAGCTCTCCGTAGACCAAGGGGAGCAGCTCCTCGAGCGCATTGCCCTCGCCTCGACTCCAGGCTCGGAGAAGAGCGGTCACGTCGTGCGACTCAGGAGCGGACATGGAGATCGTCTCGGCGATGAGGGGAGCAGCCATGATCCGCGTGCGCGCGAGCCTCGCAGCACAACCGGGCACCCATACGCCTCCGAGGGCGACGATATGCTGGCTGCGTCACGACGTCAAGCATTCCTCGCGACGGGCGCATCCGGTCATGAGGGGATTCACTTCGTTTTTCCGTTATCCCAATTGAAGGCGAGAGCGGGCACTCGAAACTCCGCACTGGCCAAGGACGACGAACACTACGGCAGCTGCCGTGGACCAAACGGAAACCCCTGACACGGAGTTGACCATGCAACGCTCAGTGAGGCACTCAACGGCGCGGAAGTACTCCAACCTGATGCTCGGCATCCTGGCCTGCTCAGCGCTCGCGCCGATTGCGGCGCAGCGGGTCATCTCCCTTCGCACTCCCGCGTTCACCGCGACGTCGCCGACCCGGTACGCGGAACTGCGCCACAACCTTCGCTTCGAGGGTGTGGGCGCCGAAGGCATTGACGACATCTGGCGCGGGGCCATGCAGGGAGCGGCTCCCGGAGAGATCACGCTCCGAGTCGAATACCGCGGCGCGCCGATGGAGGTTTCGCAACCCGTGTGGCCGGTGCGGGCGATGACGTTCGTCGCCGCCGACGACCAAGCGCGTTCCTTCGTCGCCGAAACAGAGGGCACCCTCGACTGGAGGACGGGCAACCTGGAGCTCAATGGCTCGGTCACGGAAGGCTCGCGGAAGGGAGCCGCCGTGGCGCAGACGGTGCACTTCGACCGCGATCAGCTCA
>DATGDQ010000151.1:0-3581 GCA_035310785.1 Gemmatimonadaceae bacterium
CCGACCGATACGTCGCGCGATTTCTCGTTCACCGACTGGACGCTCGTCGAGCGGTTCGCCACCGCGTTCCTGTCAAGAGTCCCGCAGACACCCGAACGTCACCTTCACGCCGTCGTGTAGCGCGCACGTGTTGGTCGCTGCATCGCTCTCGAGCGTGGTCGTCAACGTGTTTCACTCGACACTCGCACCTCTTGCCGCGGCGTGGAGGGTCCATGCAAGAAGATGGAAGTACGTCCTGCACGGTGCGCGCGGCGCTCGCCCAGCTCGTCGAGTCGAGCTCGGACGGAACAGCATCGCTGGCGCGCGCCCTCTGCGCTCACTGCGAGATGCGCTCCCCACAATCACTCGCGGATCTCGAAGGCGCCGTGCGGTCGTACGCGGCGGAGTTCCGTCGCGACCGAGAGCCGCCCGAGCAGCTCGTCATAGCTCTCAAGCGACTCTTCGAACGAATGGACAGCCACCTTCCGTCGCTCGTTTCGTTACGATCCTTCCGCGACAGCTCCGCGGACCATCCGGGCTGTTGCGCGCTATACCGCTCGACGCTGACGCAGTGCATCGAGGCGTACTTCGCTGAGCTGATCCCCGACTCATCGATATGAAATGAGCAGCTACTCCTTCAAACGAGGCCTTGTCGCAGCGATCGTGCTACTGCACGCGCTCGCGCACGCGAGCGTCGGCATGTGGGCATTCGCCGACGGCAACGTCTGGGTGGTCGAGCCACTGTGGGGGATTGCGATGCTGGGCTACTTCGCGGCGGCATTCGGCATCATGGGCATGCCGCTGCTCCGTCGTCGATGGAAGGAGATCCTCGTGATCGCCACCTTTGCATCGATGCTGCTGTTGCTCATCTCGGTTTCCGATCTCGCAATGATCGGCATCTCGATCGATGTGGTCATCCTCGTCGCTGCACTTGTCTGGGAGGGCGACGTGATCGATGCAGAGGTGAGCGCAGGCGATTCGATGGACCGCGGCGCCCGGCATCATCTACTCCTGCGGCGCGCCAAGTGGGCCATTGCCGGGCTGTTCCTGCTCTATGCGGGAGTGGTGGTGCTCGTGCGCCCCACCTATCTGCAGTGGGGCACGACCGCCGATGAGCGCGTGGCGACGCTCCCGGGCGACGAGCTTGCGCCGAACGCGCGCTATCGCATCGATCACGCGATCACCATTCATGCGCCGGCGAATGCAGTGTGGCCGTGGATCGCGCAGCTGGGGCAGGACCGGGGGGGATTCTACAGCTACGACTGGCTGGAGCGCCTGTTCGGCGACGACATCCACAACGCCGATCGCATTCACCCGGAATGGCAGCAGCGTTTGCCCGGAGATTTCGTGCCCGCCACGCAACCCGACTATCTCGGCGGCCGATTCGGCGCGCTCGGATGGTCGGTGGTCGATGTGGTACCCGAGCGCGCCCTGGTGCTGCGCGACTGGGGCGCCTTCGTCGTGCAGCCGGTCGACGACAAGACGTCGCGGCTCATCGTGCGCACGCGCGGCGACGGACTTCCCTCTGCGGTGTCGCTGCTCGCAGGCCCATTCACCGTCTTCGTGTTCGAGCCCGCGCACTTCATCATGCAGCGCGCCATGCTGCGCGGCGTCCGCGATCGCGCCGAGCGCGCGGCGCGGTCGTGAGCGACATCCACGCTTCCCTGCGCGCCAGTTAACGCGGCGCCAGCTTCTCCGTGGCTTCCCGATACCCCTCGGGCAGCCCGACATCCAGAAACGTTCCCTGCAGCACGCGGCCGATCAGCGAGTGCTGCACGAGCATCTGCTGCATGACGGGAATGTCATCGAGCTCCTTTCCCGGCTCGAGTGTGAGCTCGACCGCATCGATGATGCCGAACGCCTCCGGAAGAAACACGAATCGGCCGACGCCCGTCATCGCCGAGTGCGCGCTGCCCAGATCGAACGTGCTCCCGTGCGCGCCCTTGCTCGGAATGCTCTCGATGAGAAATTCGTCGCCGCGCCGCTCGCCGGGATAGATCGGCGTCGGCCCACGCGACGCGGCGATGTCAGCGGTGATCTCCGTGAGCCCGACGACATTCATGTGCTCACGCGCGTACGCCTCGATCACCTGCGCGACCGCCGGCTGGGGCGCGTTCACGAAGAGATTGTCCGGCAGCGCTACCACCACTGGCTCCCGTCCTGCGAAGCTCCGCCCCACTCGCACCGCATCCGCAAGCCCTTTCGGCTGCATCTGCACGGCGGTATCCACGCGTGCTGGCATTCCACGCGCGCCGGTCACCGTTCGTGCGAATTCGACGATGCTGTGCTTGTCCGGCGACACGACGACCAGCGCGTGCTCGATCCCGCTCTGCGCACATTCGCGAAGCACGTGCGCCAGCACGGGCTCGCCGGCGATCGGCAGCAGCTCCTTCGCCATCCCACCGGAGATCGCGAGCATTCGCGTGCCCTTTCCGCCGCACGGAATGATTGCCCTGCGCACTCCCTCCACTACGCCACGATTTCCACGGGCTGCGACCGCTGTGCCCCCCGGACCAGATGTTGATGGTCCGCGATCATGCGCCGGTACGCCTCACCCACCGGGCGGATGCGCCGCTGCAGATCGTACAGCCCAACGGGATGCAGATCGTTGTACTCGTGCCGAAGGGCATGCTGCCAGTCGATCTGGTCAGTGAGGGAATACCAGGTGAATCCGCGCACCGGCACGCCGGCCGACATGAGAGCCGTCACGTCCTCCCACTGCCTCTCGAGCCAGCTCACGGCCTGATGACTCACGCTGTTCGTCTCACAATGAAAGAGCGGAATGTGGTAGCGATCGTAATACGCACGCGCGAGTGAGCGGAAGCCCATTCCCTTGTGATTCACCGTCTGTCTGCCATTTGCGGCGATGCGGTGCTCGCACGTCGAATAGTAGTCGAGCCCGAGCCACCGTTGACCGGGCGCGCGCTTCTCGCGAAAGAAGCTGAGATCGTTCGATGTCACGCCGTTGTCATTCAGGAATGCGGCCATTCCGGCATCGAGCTGATGTCCGAGCGTCAGGTCCAGCGAGAGATGCTTGATGCCATTCCAGTGATCGGCCATTCGTTGCGAGCTCTTCCCCATCGGGATGAAGTGCTCTGCGGATTCACCCTGCACGATGATCGCATCCGGTCGCACAGACAGGATCGCCTCGACGGCGAGCTCGTTCGCCATGCAGAGATTGCGCATCGCGGTCACGAATGCGCGATCGCTCGAGAGGCACTCGTTCCACCAGCCGCGCAGGGCCGAGAAGGATGCGCAGATGAAGATCTCGTTTACGGGGGTGAAGTGACGCACCCACGGGTAACGCAGAGCGAACTCGCGCGCATAGCTCGCGAAGTGAATCGGAAAGGCAACGTCCTGGAAGCCACCGAGCCAGCCGGGTACACCAAAGTGGCAGAGGTCGGCGATTACGGTGACGCCGAGCGCACGCAGTCGCTCCATCGGCGCGTCGGCGCTGGACCAGTCGAATCGATCCGGTGCGGGATGCGTAAGGTAGTACGCTGGGCCGAAGCGAAGCGCGTTGACTCCGATGGACGAGAGGAGCCCGAAATCCTCTTCCCAACGCGCGTAGTGCCCGCACTTGTCCATCTGATCGATGCGGC